>JBDTUW010000017.1:0-15607 GCA_040007555.1 Acidobacteriota bacterium
ACGGAACTGTCAGGCTTCCGAGATTTCTTCGCCCAGCCTTTCGCGCGAGCCTGAGGAGGCGCAGGAACACCAGCGCTGTCATAAAGGCATCGCCACCTGCTGTGTGACGATCCCACGGTTCGATCTCGAATAGCGCGCACAGTGCATCAAGCGAAAAGCCCGGCAACTCCGCTTCACCGAACACGCCATCGTCTTTGAGATGCAACGCCAGATCCATGGTATCGATCGAGCGGTTGGCCAATTTCATTCCAAAGTGGCGCTCGCATGCGCGATTCAACATCTCGATGTCGTGGCCGATGTGATGGCCAACTATTACCCCATCCCTTAAATACTCAAGAAATGCCGCAACAGCCTCGGGCTCATCCAACCCACCCATGGCTTCATCCCGCGTGATTCCGTGCACTGTCACGGCCGCACTGTTGTAAGCAACCTTGATCATCTCCTCAAACAGATCGGCGAGGACAATCTGGCCTGCTTCGACTGCGACGGCGCCGATGGTGATGAGACGGTCAGTCCGCGGGTCCAATCCAGTCGTCTCGCTGTCGAGCACAACGAATCTCACGCGCTCAACTGAATCGTCGTCCGTCCAGGTGCTCTCAAAGGAAGCGAGGTACTTCTCGATTGCTGCAGGCAGTGGGGTGGTGCTCATGTTGCTTGTTGGTCTCAATAGAAAGCGGTTGCAGTCAGCTCAAGCAGGTCCTGAATCGAACTGAAGGCCGTTTTCAAGCGCCGCTGGTCGTACCTGCTTAGTGTTGATGGTCGTATCAGGGCGGTGGTGACACCTGCCTGCAGACTCGCCCGGGCAATCTGGTAGGACGCCATACGAAAGGCTTCCGCCGCTTCGAGCAGCACGGACGAGCCCTTCGGTAATACTGTTACTGCCTGCGCGAGCCGTCGCAGGGTATTAGTCGTTGAGAGGTCCCCGGAAGCGTATCCGAAGACCCTCGCCGCATCGGAGATCGGGTCGAGCAGTGTTTTCTCGAGATCCAGAGTTTCGCGCTTAGCGCCATCCAGTTCGATCACCAGCCCCTGGAAGAACGTCAGCGGTGGTAGATTCGACATTGTGTCGTTCGCCAGCACAGGAATAAAAGAATCACTCGACTCAAGCGCCAGGATGACCCGGTTCTGCAGGTCGCGAGCGAGGTCTGTCTCACCGCGAAGGGGTCGAAAGTCGAAGAATTCTCTCGTCGAGTAAACCGCCTGACCGATTGGATCGGCAATCCGAGATGCGAAGTACTCACCCCATTCCGCGATCGACCGGCAGGATATGTCCTCCGGTTCGAGATCACTCGATCGCGTCAGGCCGGCAACGCTGAAGAGTTCTGCAACTCGCTTCAGCACAGATGAAAAATACCGTTTCGCTTCGCAAGTGACCTGTTCCGACGCGTCGGCAAAGCAGACTCCGATCCAGGGTTGTCTGAAAGGAAAGCTCTCACCTCGCGCCGAACGTCCAAAGACCAGCCAGCAATAAGCGAGTGCCGGTTTCTCGGGTCCATCGATTGCAAGCTCGCGCTGCGCCTGACCGATCAAACGCTCCATCAGCGCATCCAATAACTCGGACGCGATCCGGGCACTTTGGTCAACACCCGCCGGGTCAACGAGTGCGTCTTCCACGATCGCCGTCGATTGAGCGAGGAAGCGGGAGCAATCAGTGAGGCCGCCTTGTCGGACGATCTCCTGCACCAGGAGCGCTGGATTCCATCCCGCGTAGAGCGACAGATGAGAGGCATCCACCACTCCCAGAAGGCGTGTTGCCCTTGTTCCATCTTCGGTCACGGCCAGAACCGTTGAACGGCCAGCAAGCATTTCAAGGAAGTAGTCTGAGACCGCGTTCTGTAGCTGGACGGTGACGAACTCTCTGGACATGGCCGCCTCGACAGTGCTTGAAATGAAGTCTTCACCGCCGGCGATCTGATTACGAAGGATGTCACATCCGAGAAGGCCGAGGGGCTTGCCTCCGCCATCCGTCGCGGCAATCCATGCGCTGTTTGCTTCCTGCATACGACGGGCGGCCTGCCGAACGGTTGCGCCCGTCTCAACCGTAACCAGCAGTTCGCCGAGCTCCCTCAAATCAGGACCGGACGCATCAAGCCAACTCCTGACAGTGATATCCCTCTGACCCCGATCCTCGGACCGTGACGATCCGCTCCCATTCGACTCGGCATACCTCTCACTGATCGAGAAGTGAGCCGCAAGGTATCGCGAGACAGCCGGATTTCGCTTCGCGACCGTCTCGAAGGCTGCGGCATCAATGGAGTAGAGAATGACGTCGCTCGCGGTTCTTGCGGAATATCGGCAACTTGTGTGTCCGAGGAAGCGCCCGAGCCCGAGCATGTCGCCCTCTCCAAGGATATCCTTGAGCTGTCGATCCTCATCAGACCCCTCAAGAAGATGCACTCTTCCCTGTTGAATGACCCAGACGACTGAGCCCCGCGAGTCGTCCTTCTGAAAGACGTACTCGTCGGATTCGTGGAAGACGACACGTCCACTCGCAGCCAGATCCAGCAGGTCAAGATCATCGATCTCGCTGAATGGAGGGTACCGCTTGAGGAAATCGGCAACGCGATATTTGATGACAGAAGTTTTCATATGGGGAAATCAGCGGTACTCAGAGTTCGCTTCGGAACCGCCGGTTTGCGGTTTATCGTGATCAAGAGTGAGACAAGGAATACCTGTCGTTGCCCGTCTGGTTGGCAACTGCATGGAAGGCGTCAGTCAAATTGGCCGATAAGGAGCGTAATGAGGCGACCACATAGTCGCCTCGATCCTTCGCATCAATTCGTCGCTACCGGTCGTCTCGGCAACGCCGAGGCGCTGAGCTTCAGAGCCAACAGCGAATGCGACGTGCTTGGCCACGCTACGCACCTCAGTCAGCGGCGGGAAAAGCGAAGCCGCTTGATCGCGTAGCGCCGGAGACATCTCAGCCAACGCTCGTGCCGCGGCCATAAACATCTCCTGTCTGACGCGCCGAGCTCCCGACGCGATCACCCCAAGACCAACTCCGGGGAAGATGTAGGCATTGTTGCATTGTCCGATTGGACGAGATAGCCCGGTGACGGAGGTTTGGACATCAGGATATGGGCTACCAGTCGCAACAATGGCGCAATCGGAGGTCCATCTGAGCAAGTCTTCAGGTGTCGCTTCGGACCGTGAAGTCGGATTCGAAAGCGCAAAGATGATAGGTCGTTTTACGTTGCGCGCCATCTCTCGAACAACCTCTTCGCTGAACGCACCTGGTTGAGCAGCGAGACCCAGCAGAACGGTCGGGCGCAGATTCCGGACAACGTCCATAAGGCCGACTTGCTCGGAATTTGTCAGCTCCCATTCGCTGATGCGTTCGCGCGGCTGAGCATACGGACGGCTGATTTCTTCAAGATCGCTCCGGCCCTCGTGAACCAAACCGCCGATGTCAATTAACCATAGCCTCTCGCGCGCCTCGCACTCCGAAAGCCCTTCGCTGATCATCGCTGTGACAATTTGTTCGGCAATCCCGGTCGCCGCTGATCCCGCACCAAACATAACGATGCGCTGGTCAGTGAGTCGCTCACCTGCAACCCTCACCGCCGCAAGCAGTCCCGCAAGCGTCACGGCGCCGGTACCCTGAATGTCGTCGTTGAAAGTGCAAAATCGATCCGCGTATCGGTTGAGCAGGCGGCGTGCATTATGCCGCGCGAAATCTTCCCATTGGAGCAGGACACGTGGAAACTTCCGCATGACCGCGCTGATGAACGCCTCGATGAAGTCATCGTAATCCTGACCGCGAATGCGCTCGTGACGCCATCCAAGATAGAGCGGATCTCCCAGCAGCTCCTGATTATCGGTGCCCACATCCAGCAGAATCGGCAGCGTCGTCGCCGGATGAATCCCGGCGCAAAGCGTATACAGCGCAAGCTTCCCCACCGGAATGTTCATGCCACCAATGCCCAGATCACCCAGGCCGAGCACCCTCTCACCATCAGTCACGACAATCACCGCGACTTCATCGTTCGGCGCGCAAGCAAGCATGTCGTCGATCTCCGCGCGATGCGGATAGTCGATGTAGAGCCCGCGCGGACGCCGGTAGATGTGACTGTAGTGCTGGCTCGCTGCACCCACGACCGGCGTGTAGATGACCGGCATCATGAGTTCGATGTTCTCTTGCAGCAGGAGATAGAAGAGTGTCTCGTTGCGGTCCTGGAGGGAGACAAGGTAGATGTAGCGCTGAAGGTCATTCGAATGGTTGGCGAAATTGGCGTAGTTGCGCTTGACCTGGATTTCGACGGTGGAGACGTGCGGCGGAAGTAATCCGAGCAGGCCGAACAGGTGTCGCTCTTCATCGCTGAAGGCGCTACCTTTATTGAGCAGAGCGTGGTCGAGAAGCATCTGACCTCGAAGGGACACTTCGCAAACCCACTCGTTCCTTTCCTTATCCCATACCTGTCTGAATGGAATCATCCGCATGGAGTAACACGCTTCGACGAAGATTTTCCAGTGGCGCAGTCCAAAAAACCACTTGAAGAGAGGCTCCTCAGTCTGTGGCCTTGAGTTTTTCGGCTCCAACACATTAGTCTGTCGGCGGCAAAGGAGACGACTCAATCGATGACACTACCTGCCGATGCGGCCCCGATACGACCGGGTGAGGAACTTGACGGCGAAAAGCTCGCCGAGTATTTGCGCCAGCATTTGCCCGGTGCGGAGGCGGCTCAATCGATCGAACTCGCGCAGTTCCCGGGGGGCCATTCGAACCTGACTTATCTCGTCCGATTGGATGGGCGAGAGATGGTTTTGAGACGCCCGCCCTTCGGTCCCGTGGCACCGACTGCCCATGACATGCCGCGCGAGTATCGACTGCTTGCTGCCATCAACCCGGTCTTTCCCCTTGCTCCCAAACCATATCTGCTCTGCGAGGACCCGGGAGTCATCGGGGCGCCGTTTTACCTCATGGAACGCCATCACGGGATCGTCGTGCGACGCGAAGTGCCACCAGAGATTGGCGACAGTCTCGAGCTTCGGCGACGCGTGAGCGAGAGCCTGGTGGACACGCTGGCGGATCTGCACGCCGTCGATATCGAACGGCACGGGCTGATCAGCATTGGCAAACCGCCGGGCTTTGTTGTGCGACAGGTCAATGGCTGGGCAAAGCGTTGGGAGGGGTCTAAAACCAGTGAGGTTGAGGCGATTACCGAAGTCCTCGCCTGGCTGCTCGCGCATCTCCCTCCCGACTCCGAGAAGCCCACTCTTGTCCACAACGACTACAAACCCGACAACGTCATGCTCAGCGCAGACGACCCGACACGCGTCGTCGCCATTCTCGATTGGGAGATGTGTACCGTCGGCGATCCTCTGGTGGATATGGGACTCCTCCTCTGCTACTGGTCGCAGGCGAACGATCCGGAAGCTCGACGCGAAGCAATCAGCGGCGTGACGGCGCTTCCGGGCTGGTTGACACGCGCTGAAATCACGGAGCGCTACGCCGCACGCACGGGCAGGGATCTCTCACGAATAGCCTTCTACGAGATATTCGCGCTCTTCAAGTTGTCCGTGGTGTTGCAGCAGATATTCTATCGTTATTATGTCGGTCAGACTCAGGACCACCGGTTTGCGGAGTTCGATGGTCGAGTGGCGGGTCTGGCGGTCGCGGCGCGTGACCTGATCGGATAAATGCCTGAGCGGATAAATGAAACCCCACCTCATGAGAGCCAGCTGAAGAGCCAGTTGACAAAGCGGTTGATGGCCGCAGTCTCGATCAAGACTCTTCTCGAAATTATCTTCGTCTGCATCATCGTTTCGATCGCAGCAGTGCGAACATTTCACCCCTCACTTCGAGGAACCATCGATATCGCGGAACCGGCGCGCATCAACGGGTGGGCATATGATCCTGCGGTTGGGGAAACTCCCGTGGAGGTTCAGCTCTTTGTCGATGGGAAGTTTGTTGCGGCTGCGAAGGCGGATGCGTTGCGGGCTGACCTTGTCGATGCGGGCGCGGCGCCACGGCCGTATCACGGCTTCTCCTTCCCACTGGATGCGGTCAAGCTCCAACCAGGTCAACACACGGCTCAGGTATACGCAGTCCGGACTGGGATCGGCGGAACTCTGACGCTGATACCGATCGCGAAACATCCATTGGTGTTTGAGGTGCCCTAGGGAAGGAGTGCCAGGAGAGGAACTGTCTCAGCCCTCCTCGGTGCCTCGGGCCTCTGCACTATTGCTGCTTGTTGTCAGACTGAGAAGCATTCCAACGGTCACGACGACACCACAGCCCACCAGGTTGTGCCAGAGGAAGCTGATCTCTGTGTACCTGGCGACGATCCCCACGGCGATCACACCTGCGATCAAACCCCAGAACGCGCCTCGCCCAGTCGCCCGCTTCGTGCCGATTGCCAGGACAAAGACTCCCAATAGAGACCCATAAAAGAACGAGCCAAATCGATTGACGACTTCGATAAATGATCCCAGCCGGGTTGCGTAAAGAGCAACCACACAGGCGAAGATTCCCCAGAACCCGGTCGCCAGCTTCGAGACCGCGAGGTAATGCTGGTCCGACGCCCCGGGTTTGAAGTGTCGCCGATAGAAGTCGATGACCGTCGCCGTTGAGAGCGAGTTCAGTTCAGCCGCAATCGACGACATCGCCGCTGCGAAGATCGCCGCAATAATCAATCCCGCCACGCCCACCGGCATGTAGGTCGTGACAAACGTTGGAAAGACATAGTTGACGTCGCTGAATCGCTTCTGAGTGACCAGCTCCACCAACTTGACGCCCCGTGACCGCACCTCAGTGACGGCAGCGTTGGCTGCAAGATACGACGACGTGGCCTGCTCGTCTTCGGGCGTCACTGCGACGGCTGTCGCGGCCCTATGTCGGGCTGCCAGTGCGACTTCGTATTCCGAGGTCAAGGCTTTGTACTCCGCGCCCTTTTCGCTCTGTTCGACGCGCACCCGGTCGTCCGCCTTAAAGATCATCGGCGGGTCCTTGAACTGGTAGAAGACAAAAACCATGACACCGACAAAAAGGATGAGAAACTGCATCGGAATCTTGATAAAGGCGCTCATCAGTATCGAGACGCGTCCTTCAGAAACCGACTTCGCAGTGAGAAAGCGTTGAACCTGGCTTTGATCGCAACCAAAGTAGGAGAGCGCAAGAAACATCCCGCCAATAAGACCCGACCACAAGGTGTACGTCTCATTAAGATGGAAGCCTGCGTCGACCGTCTTGAGGCGACCCGTCGCGCCAGCCAGGGCCAGCGCGTCGCCTACCGAAACGCCCGTTGGAAACTGACTGATAATCACTCCGAGGCAAACCGACATCCCGACGAAGACGATCACCATCTGTTTGACATCAGTCCACGTGACAGCCTGAACTCCACCGAACATCGTATATATCGTCGTGCTCGCACCCATGACAAGAATCGTCGTTACCTCATTCCAGCCAAGCACGATCGAAAGGATGACCGACGGCGCAGCTACGATCACACCGCAGGAAAGACCCCGAGACAAGAGAAAACAGAAGCTTGCCAGCGACCGCGTCTTGGCGTCGAATCGCTTTTCGAGATACTCATACGCGGTATACACCTTCGCGCGGTAGAAGAACGGCACCACAGTCACGCAAAGGATGACCATGGCTACCGGCAATCCAAAATAAAACTGGATAAAGCGCATGCCATCGCTGTAGGCCTGGCCCGTAGTGCCAACCAGCGTGATCGCACTCAATTGGGTAGCCATCACCGACAGACCTACGGCCCACCATGGCAGGCTGCGATTTGCGAGGAAGTAACCCTCGACATTCTCACTTCCCTTCGTCATCCGCAGCCCGTCATAGATCATGTAGACGAGATAGACGGCAACAATCGTCCAATCCAGCCAGTGCATAGCGTTTTATGAGCAGTGAGACGTTTTTAGGAGTAGATACGTGAGAAGGTCCAGAGACCGGCGATGACCGCGGCCGTAAAGATGATCACGCTGATGTATATGTATTTCCAGCGTGGAGAGTCGTCATCATCGATCATGGTTTATCCTCGCGAAGTCGGCACGCATCAGGCGAGTGCATCGAGAACGCGTCGATGGAGAAACGGCACGTGCGCTAGATGCTCCGGTTTCATCAGCACACTTCTTAAGGCGACCATCGATTCCGCGTCCCATTTGAGATCCGGAAGCTCCGACGCGAGTGGCGGCTTCACTTGAAGCTTGGCGAGATAGATGGGCGCAACCTCGTCGCTCATTGTCCGCTCAAATAGACGCTCACTCGATCTGCTGATCGAAGAGACGAGCCCGTCCGGACTGACGGGAAAGAAAGTCACGATATCGAGTGAGGGGTCAACCACCAGCTGAAGCTCCTTGCATTCCCGAATCATTTCAGACCAGGTGAGTGCCGCTTGTCGAGTCTTGCGAAGAATCGCACCCAATCCCCCTTCTGACTCCAGCGGGAAACAGCGGAGCGTTGCCCAAAGCGCGGCAGCAGCCGCGCCAGCCCGCGAGCACTCGAGACTGATCTCACCAAGATGCAGGTCCTTCGAAGTGAAATACGTGTACGGTGAATCGTGTTGGTAGAACTTTCCCACCGCCGGATCACGAAAGATCACCGATCCGCAGCCATACGGCTGTAGGCCGTGTTTGTGCGGATCGACCACAACACTGTCCGAGCGTGAGATCGCTCGAAATGCTCTCGCCGCCCGTTCGCCGAGCAGACTCTCATCGTCGCTCAGCAGCTTGAAGAAACCGCCATACGCACCATCCACGTGGACTCTGAACTCAAACTCTTCCCGCAGGTCAATGACTTCGTCAATCGCATCGACAGCACCGAGGGCGGTCGTGCCGGAGGTAACAACCACGGTACCGATTGTCCCAGTTTTGAGCTGCGAACGGAGGTCATCGATATCCATTTGCCCGCGGCTATCGGAGCGGATTTCTCTTCTCCGGGCGCCGAGCACCTGGCACATACGACTATGTGTGTAATGTGCCTCGCTCGAAAATGCAATCTCACGTTCGGGATGAATCTCGCGGGCTACCCAAAGCGCTTCGAGATTTGCGATGGTGCCACTTGAGGTCAAATGCCCGAGATGCTGTTCATATCCAAACAGGCGCGCGAGGTCGGCAACAACCTCCTGCTCCATTTTTGCCGTTGCCGGCCCACCATCGAGAGCGTGGTTGTTGGGATTGATCTGCTGCGTGAGAAAGTACGCGATCGTGGCGATCGGATGCGGTGGCTTGAGCATCTGACCGGCATAGTCGGGATGGAAGAAAGGATAATTCTCCTCGAGTCGAGTTGTCAGCTCCTCGAGCACCGTCCGTGCCCGTTCGTCGCTCACTGCGAGCGTCTGATCGCGTTCGTAAACGGGTGAGCGCGCTTGCCATTGCGCGAGAGCGTCCAGACCCTGAGGCAGTAGTCTGGAAAGAAGGCCGAACTCTGCAGGAGGTGTGGCGCTTTGAGGGTCGAGAGGTCGACGCCGCTCATTCATGCGAGTACCATTCTGATCGTGCGCACAAGTGAATTGGAAAGCAACTCAACCAGTGGTTGAGTAAGCATTCGAAATGCGGCCTCACGTGCCCCCTCGTACTGAGTCACCTCTTCCTTGCCGGAAAAGAGCACCAGCGGGGGTAGACCTGCTCGCTCCGTATAGAAGCTTGCCGTCAGGTGTGCGATCTCTGCATTCATTGAGGCAAACGGTTGAAGGTCGAGCATGCGAAGATGCGCAATTGTGGCCTGCTCAACCGGATGTATCTCGCCAAAACTGGGAGTCTGGAACCAGTCGAGGGCGTTGTCGACGAGTCGCGGAACTATCGACGGTGGAGCCGGATCGTGATATTCCCCGAGCCTCGACCCTTCCTTCGTGCGAAACCCGTTTTCAAGTGTCGCCTTACCCGTTAGCGCGTTATGCAACTCCATAAGCCGGCCGAGATCGAGATGTGGCTCGCTCGATTGAGCCCAGATGGCGGCCCATTTGCCAGTGAGTTGCGATGCCGCTAAGAAGTTCGCAGCAAGGAACGCTTCGGCGACAGGAGTTCGAGCGACTGCCTCCCGAACCTGCAGTTCACGAGCTCTTACCCTTGCATCCGCCGGGCTCTCTCGCCACGGCATGACCTGCCTTTCGAGCTCAGACGCCCAACCCGCCGAAGATCGCAGATTTTCCTGGAATATCGGAAGGTTCATTTCTTCCCGACCATACCCCCGCGGTCAGCCCCGCCCAACGGATCGAACGCTACGTCAGCGGCGATAACGCCAGGTTGTAACGGCGCGCCGTTAGACGGCCGATCTCGTCTTTTCCACCAAAGGCTGCAGCCGCCTTCTCTCGAAGTTTGCTGACGACTCCGGGATTCTGCTCCCTCTCACTCGAGAGATCAAACTGGTCGTGCAGAATCTGGACGCACCGAACGAGGTCTGAAACCGCGACGGTCAGCGAAAGTGTGCACGCACCCTCAGCAGACTCATAAGCGATGCCGGCGCTCGCGAGGGCCGCGGCCACTGTGTCTCTAACCTCGGGTCCAGCGGGCGGACGCGGATGCGGTGTGAGAAGTGTCACGACTCCTTCAGTCTCGAGTGCTCTTGCGGCAATACCCAGGATCGGGTATCGCGCGTTCTGATGCGCACCTCTTACCCAGGTTCCCTCCGCATCTGGCGTGAAGGTGTTGCGAATCTGGACTGGAATGCCGGCTGACGCTACCGGCCGGAGAGTCTTGGGATGGATCACCTTTGCTCCAGCTTGTGCGAAGGTAGTCGCTTCACGATACGACATCTCGCTGATCGTTCGGGCACCAGGCACGAGTTTTGGGTCGGCGGTCATGACTCCATCGACATCCGTCCAGATGATTACCGACTCGGCATCCAAAGAGGCAGCAACGATAGTTGCCGAGTAGTCGGAACCGCCGCGGCCAAGGGTGGTCGGAATTCCCTCGAGTGTCGCGCCGATAAAACCCGTAATTACGGGCACAATGCCGGCACCGATCAGTGGGCGCAGTGTCGTCCTGACCCGCGCCCGCGTCGCCGCGAGATCTGGCTCGGCTTCACCATGATCATCCGAGGTAACCAGTAGAGCTGTGGCATCGATGGCAACCGCCAGGATTCCGCGTTCGGTCAGCGCGGCTGCGAGTAGTCTGGCGGAGAGACGTTCGCCGATGGAACACAATGCGTCGCTCAACCTCGCATTTTCTGAAGCCAAACCAGCCAGTTCATCGCAAAGGCGACCAGCGGCACTCGCAAGAATCTTGATCTCGCCTTGAAGCTCGCGCCGTTCGTTTTCATCGGAAACCAGTGCGTGTGCGATTGAGGAATGGCGGCACTGGAGCATATCGGCTAGCTGAAATCCGGCAGCCTGGTGGCCACAGGCGGCGCGCGCACCCGCCTCAAGAATGGTGTTGGTGATGCCACTCATCGCTGAGACGACCGCGACAGTCGCCTGTTCCTTAGCGGAGTTAGCAAGGATGTCAGCGGATCGACGAAAGCATTCCGCATTTCCGACGGAGGTCCCGCCGAACTTCATAACTCGAATTTGCTTGTTGATTGCCAAAAGAAAAACCTCCCGGCTAAAGAGTGCACGGGAGGTTCTCGCGATTTCGGATGGAGAACTTTTCCAGCTCTTTAGCAGTTTTTTACGTGGAGCAAGTTGCCTAAATCGCCACGTTGTAAATTCAGAAGGAACTTAAGCGATTGATCCGCCTCTGTCAAGCGAGGGGCGACTGCAAGAAGTGAAAGGACTGCAGGGACAACAGGGACCGGAATCACTTGACGGGTCGATTCCCGGATCGTCCTTGCAGCCGCTGCAGTCCCTTTTGTCCCTGCATTCTTTCCTGTCCTTAGGGTGCTTTCCCTAACCCTCACCGCCCCTTGAAATTGACTCCAATCACGCGCAACCGCTCCTTCTCTTTCTCCAGACGCGACTGAAAACTCGCATAATCTTTGCGTTCGGGCGGCGTCCACACCGCCTCCGCCACCGCCAGCAGTCTCGGGAACGCCATATACTCAAGCTGCTCCGGAGTCGGGATATACTCAGTCCAGAGCTGACATTGCCCACCAAGAATTCTCTTCTTCTCCTCTGAGCTGAGCTCCTCCGGTGCCGGCTCGAACTCATATACCTTCTCTACCGGAAGAAATCCTCCAATAGCCAGTGGCTCGCCGGGATCCTTTACCTGGTAGTAGTCGAGATATGTGTGAGAGTTCGGCGCCATGACCACATCGTGTCCGGCCCTCGCAGCCGCTATTCCGCCCTTGTTTCCGCGCCACGACATGACGGTCGCTCCCGGTGCGAGGCCGCCCTCCAGAATCTCGTCCCATCCAATCAAACGACGTCCCTTTGCCGCCAGAAACTTGTCCATCCGCTGGATGAAATAACTCTGCAGTTCGTGCTCGTCCTTGAGCCCCAACTCCTTCATCCTCGACTGCGCCACCGAGCTTGCCTTCCATTGCTCCTTCAGCACCTCGTCTCCACCAACATGTATGAACTTACTCGGGAACAGCCGCAGAACCTCATCCAGGACATTCTGCAGGAAGAGGATGGTTGATTCTTTGACATTGAAGACATTGGGATAGATGCCCCAGACCGTTCCCACCTCGAGTTTCTCGTCGGTGTTCCCCAACTCGGGGTACGCGGCGATCGCTGCTCGCGCGTGACCGGGCATTTCGATTTCCGGCACGATGTTGACGAATCGCTCCCGCGCAAAAGCGACGACCTCGCGGATCTCTGCCTGAGTGTAGAAACCGCCGTGAGGTTTGCCATCGAACCCGTTCTTCTGGTTCTCATGACCGACCCGCGATTCCTTTCGCATCGATCCGATTGTCGTTAGCCGCGGGTATCGTTTGATCTCCAGACGCCATCCCTGATCATCGGTCAGATGCCAGTGAAATGTGTTCATCTTGTGAAGGGCAAGCTGATCGATGAACTTGAGAACCGCTTCCTTTGGCATGAAATGCCGGCTGACATCCATCATCGCACCGCGCCATCCGAACCGGGGATAGTCCTCGATCGTCAACGTCGGCACTTGCCACTCGACTCCAGTCTGCACGGTCCCCGCAAAGACCCGCGACGGCAGCAACTGTCTAAGCGTTTGGATGCCGTAGAAAACACCCGCATCGCCGGAGGCGCGAATGCTGACTCGATCGCGGGTTATTCGCAGGGTATACCCTTCCGCTCCGAGCCGAGCGAGCGCCGGATCGGCGGCGTCGATCTCGAGCGCGATCGCGTCGCTTGTGGGAGGGGCACCACGTCGCACGCGTAGATCGAAGCCTGTCGCGGGTCGCAGATAGTTTGCGAGCAGACGGCCACTCTTCTCCGTTTGACGACTAGTAACGATAACCGTCCTCGAGCTCAGCGTGAAACTTCCATCACCCGGTGTGAGACTGACAGGTCGCGGAAGAATCGCGGCCTCCTGCGCCAGCACGGGAAGGCAAACCAGTAACCCCAACACGAGGCATCCGCCGATTGTTTTCACCAGCTTCTCCTTATTTAGTGACGAGAGTCCGTAGGTGCGCTTGTGGCTTTGCATAGTCAAAGGTTCTTGAGTATAGTGCCGCGCGAAATCGAAATCCATGCAGAGAGGCTCTGCCCTCAAAGAACTCGACAATCCCGGTCCGATGCGCATCACCTTGCGCAGGAAAAGAGTACTGAATGAAGCTGGCGGCAATCGATTGGCTGATCATTGCAACGTACTTTCTCATCAGCCTTGCCATTGGTCTCTACTTTACGAAACGCGCCAGTCGCAGCACCGAGGAGTATTTTCTCGGTGGGCGTTCGATCCCGTGGTGGCTGGCCGGGGTCTCGATCGTGGCAACCACCTTCTCATCGGACACGCCGCTCCTGGTGACTGGAATCACCGCGCGCGGAGGAATTGCGGGTAACTGGGTCTGGTGGGCTTTTGTTCTCTCCGGGATGTTGACTGTTTTCTTCTTCGCCCGTCTCTGGAGACGAGCCAACGTCATGACAGACGTCGAGTTCACCACCATTCGTTATTCAGGCAAAGCGGCGGATTTCCTGCGGGTATTCCGCGCCGCCTATCTGGCGATCCCGATCAATGCGATCGTCACCGGCTCGGTCACCCTTGGAATGGTCAAAATACTCAAGGCGACGATCGGTATCGATGAATGGGTTGCCGTCCTTGTTTGTTTTGGATTGACCTCCTTGTATTCCACCCTGGGAGGATTTCTCGGTGTCCTCTGGACGGATTTCCTCCAGTTCTTTCTGGCCATGATCGGGGCCATAGGCCTGGCCTACTACTCCGTCCGGGCAGTAGGTGGTATCAGCGCGATTCCGGCGGGCCTCGAGCAGCATTACGGAAGCTCAGCGCCAGGTCTGCTGAGTTTCGTGCCGCAGGGTGAGAGCGCCTACCTTCCGCTCATCGCTCTGGCAGTTTTTCTGACGGTACAGTGGTGGGCTGTGTGGTATCCGGGCGCCGAACCGGGTGGCGGGGGATATGTAGCACAGCGAATGTTTGCATCGAAAGATGAAAAATCCTCACTTCTCGCGACGCTGTTTTTTAACGTTCTGCACTACACCGTTCGTCCGTGGCCATGGATTCTCACGGGCCTTGCCTCGATGATCTATTTTGCGGGCAACGCTGAAGTGAAGGCGGACCCTGAATTCGGCTACGTCAAGATGATCGTCGAAGTGCTGCCAATCGGATGGCGGGGAATTGTGGTTGCGGCCATGCTTGCGGCGTATATGTCGACGGTCGCGACGCAACTCAACTGGGGGGCGTCATATTTTGTTAATGACGTCTACCGCCCCTACATAAAGAAGGGGGCGAGCGAGCGCCACTATGTCAGCGCGTCGCGGCTAGCATCTGTCGCGATCATGATCATGACAGGCATTGTCGCGTTGAAGCTCGGTAAGGTAACGAGGGCACTGGATATCCTTCTATCGATCGGAGCGGGTACCGGACTGGTGCTGATATTGCGCTGGTATTGGTGGCGTGTCAGTGCCTGGTCGGAGATCTCGTCGATGATCGCGGCGGCGACAGTGTCGCTCTCGTTGCAATTCTTTGTGGGACCGCAGGGTTTTGGGCTCAGCGACAGCCCACATGACGCCCAGGTGTTCTTTGCGTACTCGCTTCTCATCACGACGGCAGTCGTAACAGTTGTGTGGCTTGCGGTTACCTTCCTGACCAAGCCGACGGAGGAGTCAACGCTGATCGCCTTCTATCGCCGGACGCGACCGAGCCTCAAGGGGTGGGGGCCGATTGCCCGACTGGCCCCGGACGTCCACCCATCGGGCGGCGCGGGGGTGAGGTTCGCTGAGTGGATACTCGGGTGCGCGCTGATCTACTTCGCGCTTTTCGGCGTTGGCGCGATAGTATTTGGCAGCTATTTGCGAGGAACGGTCCTGATCGCGCTCGCCCTGCTGGCAGGATATGGAGTGCTGCTTGGATTTCAACGCGAAAACAAGCTGCAGCAGGAATCGCTCGTACAGAGCAAGTGAGCAGGTGCCAGTTGCCGGCTGTCAGATGGCAGAGACCGGTTCGTAGTACCGCCTTGAGGCGGAATCTCGCGATTTCGAAACATTCCGCGTATAAGGCGGTACTACGAACCAGCCTCAGCCATCTGGCAACTGGCAACTGACAGCTGGCAACTGGCAACTGGCAACTGACAACTGGCGACTGTTGTTAGTCTCCGGCGGTGGCGGCTATAATGCCTCCAGTGTTCACGCAA
>JBDTUW010000018.1:0-14774 GCA_040007555.1 Acidobacteriota bacterium
CAGCTCTTGTGAACCCGCGAGTGCCGCGACTGCACCACCCAGCACAAGCGCGAGTCCCGAGCCGAGATATATTCCCATCGAATACACGCTGATAGCTGTCGCCAGCCGATGTCTTGGGAAGGTATCAGTAATCAGGGAATATGCGGCCGGTGACAGCGCTGCCTCACCGACCCCCACACCCATTCTCATGAGGAGCATTTGTGAGAAGTTTCGAGCCACCCCGCAGCCGGCGGTAAAGAGGCTCCACAGCGCAAATCCGACCGCGATGATGCTGCGACGGCTTCGTGAGTCCGCCAGGCGACCCAGAGGAATGCCGAAGAATGTGTAAAAGACCGCGAAGCTGAACCCCATTAAGAGGCTCATCTGGGTGTCACTAATCCCGAGATCGCGTTTGATGGGTCTGACGAGAAGCGCGAGAATCTGACGATCGATGAACGAGAAGACGTAGACAAAGGTTAGTACTGCCACAACGTACCAGGCATAGCCCGCCGCTGGGTACGGTTCCTCAGCCTGTTCAATTGCTGGACGAACCTCCCCCCGAACGTCTGGCTCACCAGGTTTGATCAAGGGATACTCCTCTTCGGTTAAGTCGCGGTTTCGTGTTTAAGAACCGCTCCGGGTTTCGAGAAGACCCGTTCGATCATCGGCTCGAAGAAGGAGAGGGGAAGTGTGTCGTAGGCGGGATCGAAAGATGTCTGATCCCACTCATCGGTAAAGCGGCAGGCCAGGGAATACCACGGTTCTTGAGCATACCGTTGACGCGCTTCCGGGTCCTTGCCCATGAGCGCGTAGTAATGACGCCCCTGGAAATCCTGATGTGTGCGGACGATCTCGTAAGTCTCCTGTGAGACATAGGCTTTGAGAATCTCCGCGGCAATAGCGGGATGATTATTGAGTGAGACCGCCTTGCCGATATCGTGGCAGAGGGCGGCGACGACCAGCTCTTCAGAGGCGCCATCTCGCACCGCGCGAGTCGCGGTTTGCAGGGCATGCTCAAGTTGATTGACTGCAAATCCATCGACCTGATCCGCAAGCTCGAGCAGCATGGCTTTGATCGTTTCCGGGAAACGCGCCTGTCGGGCTGCCACCTCTTGCCGGATCGCCATCCAGTCCTCGATGCGACCTTGATCCATTCTCGTAAATGACATGATTATCTCCATCCGCATTAACGTGCAGGGAAGTCCTTATTCGCCTTTACCTCTGCAATCTGCTGGTTGTGCCTCAAATTGTGTAGTGGCACATATATGAGCCACTGGTAGGCATTGAGAGTATTGAAGATGGCGAAAGGGTGTTCAGTCGTATGATCTTTCAGTGAAAGGTCGGTTGTCGAAGCAAATTTTCTGGTCTTCTCACGGACTTGTTTGTACTGGCTTATGACTTCGGCTCGGCTGAGCTTGCCGGTTGGGACGATCGACTCGGGTGCCTGAGCTTTTCCTGTGCGATTCACGAGAACTCTTTCGAGGAACTCCGTCTTGCCCTTCGTCTTAGTCTCCCAGTCAGGATTGGGCTGGGCTGCCAGCGCCTTTTCGACGTTGGCAAACAGCGACCGTTCCGCCAGGACGATATGTTCCGCGACCTCACCGACCGACCATTTCCCTGGCGCGGGTCTGAACTTCCACTGTTCGTCGCTCAGATTCTCGATTGATTTCAAAAACTCGCTTTCGGATTCGACGAGGTATTTGATGACCTTCGCCCTTTCCTCTGCGGACATGTGAGCGTCTTCGGCAGCCGCGATCGGCCTCAGGAACGGACCTGCGCCCGCAAGTACCACCAGGACCGCCAGGCGGACAAAAGCTCGCAACGTAAGCGACATAGGGTGCTCCCTTGTTTTTATGTGTCAACAGAAACCCAGATCCGGAACATAAACATCAAGCCGGGGAAATGCAAGCCTCACCCTCAGTCATGGATCGATTCACGCTCCCTCGGTAGTCTCCGTTGGCGCCGTCCCTCCAGATGAGGTCGCACGACTCTTCGGTGCTTTGTCGCCGGGCTAGTTCTCAATTCGCGGACCCAATCGGATCCCCTGCGGGAGTCGGCAGCGCCGGCGTCAGTTTGTGCTGGACCTCAGGACGATTGAGAAAGCGCTCGATCTCCGATCTTACCGCAGACCTGTGCACAGCGTTTTGCCTCCCGATCTCGCGCCCGAGCCGCGCGTGCAGTCTCTTTAGCTGCTCAATCGCCACGGCGCGCACGGACCCGTCTGCCTCAGTATTGGCGCCTAACTCAATCAGTCGAGTGACCGTCAGCTTGCCAATCGCCATTGCCACCGCAGCCTCGAATGCATCCGTATGCGGCTTTGCGCTCCAGGTTGCCGCCAGTAACGCTGACACTACCTCTGAAAAGTCCGGATTGGATTGATCGAGGGAATTGAACTGATTGAGCCGGGCAGCTCGCTGAGGATTCAAAAGAGCTGAGATTGCAAGATCTGCGGCGATCGTTGCCGCACCGATTGGATCAAAGTCCGGACTCGTCCGCTTCGAAAAGTGCTCGGCAGTGCCGCCATCGTAGCCATACGCTCGTGGTGGAATCAACGCGAGAATGCGCCGCGGAATAGCGAGCGTCTCGGGTTTGATTGTATCAAGCACAGCCTTCAACGCTTCTCGTTGGCGCGCACCCGGCACAACCATCCGCGCCATGGCCGGACTGGATCCGGCACTAGTCTTGACCGCATAGCTGTAATTCACCCGCCGACCGATTTGACCGCCGCCTGCAACTGATAACGATGGTGAAGATAAAGCGGGAGGAACTTCGCCTCGAGCAGTGAAAGGGGAGTGCCGATCTCGATGTTCCCAAGTCCGAACTGTTCGATACCCAGCCGTCGGACGTCCATCTCATGCCTCAACATCGCCACCGGATCGCTACCATTGTCCCAGAGACTTGCCAGTGGATGCGCCGCGCCCGCCGGTCTCGCGTCGCTGTCACTGATAAAGAGCATACCTGCATCGACGCCGCGCTGGATGATTTGCTCCAGTGCGGTGCGCTCCTCACTAGCAGTGTTGAACTCGGAGTAGGCAAAGGTCACCGCGAATTTGTCATATGTACCAATGCCCACGCCGTAGGCATTAGAGAGATCGAGCTTCCCGTTTTTGATCTCAACCAGCGGCGCCGGGTAATCCATGACCGACGCTCTTCCGTACGCGCTTGCTGCGAAGTTGTGCGTCAGACCGAGGGTGTGTCCAACTTCGTGGGCGGAGAGCTGTCGAAGTCGTGCAAGGGACATTGCACCCGAATCCGTCGAAGGGTCCATCTGCGCCAGGTATTCAAGATCGGGCAGCTGGGCAAATTCGCAGACTTGCTCGCCAGATCCCATCCCCCGATTCGCAAACGTCGGGATCATACCCGTACCGAGCATGAAATCCTGCCGGATACGCAAAGATCCGAGTGTTACGTTGCCCTTGAGGATCTCGCCTGTTCGAGGGTCGACGACAGCTGCGCCATATGACCAGCCTCGTGTTGACCGGTGAACCCAGTTGATCATGTTGTAGCGAATGTCCATCGGATCAGCGTCCTCAGGCAGCACCTTGACCACGAATGCATTCCTGAAGCCTGCTGCCTCGAATGCCGCCGACCACCACGATGCGCCTTCAACAAGCGCGCTGCGGATCGGTTCCGGCGCTCCATTGTCGACATAATAGACAATCGGCTGAACCGGTTCTGAGACGGTTTTTCCCGCATCCTTCTTCTGCAAACGATGGCGGATAATCCATCGCTTCTCGATCGGTTCGGTGAAAGGGGACGCGTAGTCATTGAAATTCATGCTGATCATGCCAACCCGCGGATCGAACCGGCGTGGCTTGTAGTTCAGGTCAGGCAACTCCACAAAGGAATGATGTTGGCGAACGGTGATGGCGTTTGCCGCAGGCGCGACGTCTCGGACGAGCTGACCCAGATCGCCCTCGCCCGTGACCGTGATCACGGTTTCGACCTCCGTGTTGCGCGGGAACGCCTTGGTTCGCGGGAGATAGAACGTGCTTCGGGATTCATCAAAGCGATAGTTGCCCTGCCGAGCCTGGCGTAACCGCTCGATTACACCGTGAGCATCGCGGAGAAAGAAAGCGGTTGCGTCCACAGTCACGGAGTCAGGAGTCTCACTTTCGATCTTGAATCCCCAAAGGACTGAGCGAGCGAATGACTCCTCGACGGCGCGTCGTTCCGCCGGATTGCTGGTCAGCGCGCGGTATTCGAAGTTTGGTTTGATGAGCAGAACCTTTGGGCCGACGCGCTCAAAGAACACAACATGCGACTCTCCAAGCTGACCTCGATCAAGACCTATCGGATTGGATCCGACACCGGCTGGCAGCGATATCTGGTAAAGAAAGTCGCGGTTGAATCGCGATATCTGCATGAGCATCTTCCCGTTCTTTGCGTCCCATCTGAGGGGAACAAAGCCGTCCAGAGATTGAAACGACGTGTTGCCTGGTGCGGCATCTCTTTGATCCTGGCGATTCTGAGCGGTGACAGGGAGGGCGAAGGCAAGGGCTAAAAGCAGAGAAACGAAAGATCGCATTGTGCTCACTCCTGAGATAGCAGATACGGGATTTCAACGAGACTCTGGATTCGAATCAGCCGCTCATTGTTTATGTCGTGTCCTTGACGGTCAAGCCAGATGGGGGAAATACCGGCGTCGAGCGCTCCGCCGACGTCGTCTCGCAGGCTGTCACCGACATGCCACACCTCTTCGGCGCGAAGATCGTGGTGCGTCAGAGCGTACTGGAAGATGCGAGGATCGGGTTTGGCGTATCCGACGCGCGTCGAGAAGTGGATTGCGTCGAAGTGCTGATCGAGGCTCAGACCGGTGAGTATCTCATCCAGTCGTGAATCAAAGTTTGAGATGACTGCCAGCCGGAGTCCCTGCTCACGGAGTTGGTTGAGCGTTGGGACGACATCCGGGAACACGAGCCAGGCGCCGGGCTCGCGAAAATGTTCGAAGAGTCGCTCAAAGAGGGAGTCAAACTTCGGCGAATCTGATGCGCTTCCGAAGACGTCTCGAGCGAGCGCCTTCCACCAGGCTTGCTCAGAGTGAAGTAGGGCATCGCCTGCAAGGCCGGGGCCGAACGCCATTGGAGGCTGCGTAGCGATGAACCGCCCGAACCGATGTTGCAGCTCATCCGGGGAAAGATGAATCCCCGTCTCGTGAGCGATTCGGGAGTAAATCTCGCCGACGCGGTCGCGGGGCTGAATTAATGTTCCGGCAGCGTCAATGAAGAGCATGCGCGGCTGATGGTGAAGGCTCGGCAAACGATAGCTCACGACGGGGAGCATGCCTTGGGCCGCAGCGGCAGCGCAACCGGGAGCGGATCGGGAGGGAAGGCAGCACCCGATGAAGTCGAAGCTTGTCTTCCTCAAGATCTGCGCGATCGAGTCAACAGTCACAGGCGGAGGTCACGAAAAAAGGCTAGAGACGCAAGAAGGCAGGGGCGGGCACTTGCTCCTGCTGAGTTACCTTCGCGTCAGATTCTTATTCGGGTGAGCCTCTGACCGGGATGGTACAGAGGGAGATGGAGACGGCAAGAGAGCCACCGACCTCAGGTTGCGCTCACCTTTCGCATCAGCTAAAGTAGCCCCGCGCGTGGAGATTTCTGGTAACCACCAAAAGCGCGTGCCGTACATGTCCATGAGTGAAGATCCTCTTCACGAGCGGCGACGTCGAATAAATCCCGAACCAACAGTTCTTAACTGTCCAACGAATTTGTCATTGTCAAACAGGAGTCTGATTAGAGTATGAAGACGAAGCGCTTCCTGACGCTCGCCTTGGCGCTCACCATGGCGATTTCTGCCACACTCGTTGTGCCGCCCTGGAGGGGAACAGCCACGGTTCCCGCGGATGAGGCCATTGCGATCCGCGGCGGAACGGTCGTGACCGTCTCCGGCGCCACCATTCCAAAGGGAACTGTGGTTATCCGCGGGGGTTTGATCGTCGCCGTGGGCGCAGATGTTCCGGTTCCCGCTGACGCACGGGTCATCGATGCTACGGGAATGATGGTCTACCCTGGCCTGATCGACTCGTACACCAGCCTCGGACTCCCGGCTCCTGCCGCACCGGCTTTTGGCGGGAGGGGTGGCGGTGGTGCACCCGTGATCGCGACCCAGATTGCAGTGCCGCAACAGGGAGCGGCAGCCGCAGCTCCGGCGCCCACGCCCACGCCAAGTGGGCAGAGTCCTGAGTTGATGGCGTCCGATCTGCTGAAGGTTTCGGCCGATACTTTTGACGCCCAGCGAAGCGCTGGGATTACCACGGCATTGACTGCGCCGCGGGATGGGCTCTTCCAGGGACAGAGTGCATTTATCAACCTCGGCGGCAACGCAGGTACGGGAGGCAATGATCCCGAGAAGCTGATTATCAAGTCTCCGGCGACACTAAACATCGGATTCACGCCATCGCGCGGAGGCGGCTTTCCCAGCTCGCTCATGGGTGGCTATGCATTTCTCCGACAAGCGTTGCTCGATGCGCAGCACTATCGCGATGAATGGAGTCGTTACAACAAAAACAAGCGTGGAGTTGAGCGGCCACAACAGGACAAATCGCTGGCGGCGCTCCAGCCTGTGATCAGCGGCGAACTCCCGGTGGTGCTGGTTGCGAATAATGCGCGCGAGATTCGGCGCGTCATTTCCTTTGCGGAGGAGTTCCAGCTCAAGTACCTGA
The DNA here is from genome assembly GCA_040007555.1 of Acidobacteriota bacterium. GTDB lineage: Bacteria > Acidobacteriota > Blastocatellia > RBC074 > RBC074 > JANNRD01. Next base: position 6,644 of record JBDTUW010000018.1, read on the forward strand.
TCGCCGGTGCGACCCAGGCATACGAAGTGGCTGACCTGCTCAAGGCGAAGAACACACGTGTCCTCCTAAGTCTGAATTTCCCGCAGCGGCCGACAAATATCGAAGATCCGGAATCTGAGTCCTTACGTGTCCTCAAGGAGCGAGCAGACGCTCCAAAGGCAGCTCTGGCCCTCCACAAGGCAGGTGTGCGATTTGCATTCCAATCGGGAGGTCTGACGCGGCCTCAGGACTTTCTCGCCAACGCCGCGCGGGCAATCGAAGCGGGACTTCCAAAGGAGGAAGCCCTCAAGGCGCTGACCGTTTACCCCGCAGAGATTTTTGGAGCCTCAGACCAGCTTGGGAGTCTTGAGACTGGAAAGATCGCCAATGTCATTGTGACCAGCAGCGATCTCTTCGACAGAAGGATGCAGGTCAAATACGTCTTTATCGATGGGCGTCAATTTGAAGTAAAACTTCCGGCGCCTGCGGCAGGTGGTCAGCCTGGTGGGCGTGGACCGGGTGGCCGCGGTGGACCGGGTGGACCCGGCGGTGGAGCGGCGACACCGGGGATCGCTACAGGCGGCTGGATGGTGACGGTGGCTTCTCTCGGCGGGATTCAAATCACCTTGAATCTGCAGCAGCAGGGAACATCGCTCACAGGGAATGTGGTTTCGCCATATGGAACCGCGCAGTTGAGTGATGGACAGGTCAGTGGAAATGACATTACGTTCAACTATACGGCAGAGTTCCAGGGCAATCAGACGCCGGTCTCGGGGCGAGGGACGATCGATGGCAATTCGATGAGAGGAACCCTCACTCTCATGGGTCAGCAGGCCGAGTTCACCGGCACCCGAACACCGCGCAGCAATTGAGAACTGATATTTTGACGAGGTCACTCGATTTCATCAAAGGAGATTCCGCATGAAGCGATACCAGATTCCTGCCAGCCTTCTGCTCCTGGCCATCCTTTGCGTTGCCGGATTCGCTCAGAACAGCGGCGAGGTCTTGATCAAGAATGCGACGATCATGACGGCATCGCACGGGACTATCGAGAACGGCTCGATACTGATCAAGAACGGCAAGATCGCAGCAGTTGGTAAAGACGTCACCGGCGGCCCGGGTGCGAAGGTGATTGACGGTACGGGAATGTTTGTGACGCCCGGCCTGATCGACGCGCATTCGCATTCCGCCTCAGATGATGGTGGAGTCAATGAGGGCACCGTCTCCGTCTCAGCAATGGTGCGGATGCGGGACATCATCAACGATCAGGATCCGAACATTTACCGCCAGCTTGCAGGAGGCACGACCACGATCCACCTCATGCACGGCAGCGCTAATTCGATTGGCGGTCAAAACGTCGTTCTCAAGCTGAAATGGGGCAAAACGGCCGAAGAGATGGTCGTCACCGATGCGCCGCGAACCATCAAGTTCGCCCTGGGGGAGAATCCAAAGCGCGCTGGCAATCCGACCAATCCGTTTCAAATCGGCGGGCGCCCTCCGCGCTACCCCGCAACCCGCATGGGAGTTGCTGAGACGATTCGGGGCGCGTTCACCGAGGGGCGCGATTACATGGCGAAATGGGCTGCCTATGACGCTGCGGTCAAACGCGGTGAAAAGCCACTGGCGCCACGCCGCGACCTCAAGCTTGATGCCATCTCGGACATTCTCAGTGGGAAACTGCTTGTCCACGCGCACTGCTACCGCGCTGATGAGATCCTCATGCTGATCACGGTTGCCGAGGAGTTTGGCGTCAAAATCCAGACCTTTCAGCATGTTCTCGAGGGCTACAAGGTAGCCAATGAGATCGCGAAGCATGGCGCGGGCGGGTCGACGTTCTCCGACTGGTGGGCCTACAAGATTGAGGCCTTCGATGCGATCCCTGGAAACGCAGCGATCATGGCGCATCGAGGCATCGTCACCTCGATAAATTCTGACAGCGCTGATCTCGCTCGTCGTCTCTATCAGGAGGCCGCCAAGACGATGAAGTATGGCAACGTCAGTGAGGAAGAGGCTCTGCGCTTCATCACTCTCAATCCAGCGAAGCAACTCAAGATCGATCACCGCGTCGGCAGCATCGATGTCGGCAAGGATGCTGACCTCGCGATTTTCAATGGCCATCCATTCAGCATTTATTCTCACGTCGAGATGACCCTGGTGGAGGGCGACGTTCTTTTTGATCGCAAGGCCGATCTCGCCTCGAGGGAAACCACACTCAAGCAGAAGAGGGCGTTGATCGAAGCGGAACGCCGGAATCCAGGCCAACCGCAGCCAGCGCAGCCGATGCCAACGCCACCACCGACTCTTACCGAGGCGGAGATCGACGGGCATAAGCATCCATAGTCAGCACGCTGAGTCGGTGATCCCGCCTCTGGCGTGGACGCCGGCTCGATCGGGTGGTGGATGACGAAATAGGTTCCAAGGAGAGACGAGCTTTTATGAACGCGAAGAAGATGTCGATGTTGGGTACAGCCTCGCTGCCAGTTCTCCTGCCAATTGTCCTGCCAATTGTCCTGCCAATTGTCCTGGCGGTAGTCCTGGTTTTTCTCGCGAGCGTGAGCGCTCTGGCTCAGAACGGTGAGTACGCGATTCGCGATGCGAAGATCGTAACCGTCACCGGTGCGACGATTGCGCGTGGCTCCGTCCTGATCAAAGACGGGAAGATCGTTGCTGTCGGCGAGAGAATCGCGATACCCGGGACCGCGAAGGTCATCGATGGCCGCGGGCTCTCCGTTTATCCGGGGCTGATCGACAGTGGAACAACCCTGGGCTTGACCGAGATCGGCTCGATTGACGAGACGCAGGACACAACCGAGCTTGGCGACTTCAGCGCCAATACAAAGGCGATCGTCGCGGTCAACAGTCATAGCGAGCTGATCCCCGTTTCGCGCGCCAATGGAATTACCACTGTTCTGACGAGTCCAAATGGGCGTTTGATCTCGGGTCAGGCAGCGCTCATTAATCTTGACGGCTGGACGTGGCAGGAGATGGCGCTCAAACCATCCGTCGCCATGGCAATGGAGTATCCGAGATTGGGCGGTGGTGGAAGAAGGGGTGGCGGCGGTGGGTTCCCGTTTGCGCAGCAGGGAGGGGACGCTCAGCGGCAAGCTGCCCAACGACAGGTTGACGCGCTCAAGAACAAGCTTGAGGAAGCCAAGGCTTACGCGCAGGCAAAAGAGGCGCGGGCGAAGGACTCAAGTTTGCCGGCCCATCCAGTCGACCTCATCCTCGAAGCCCTGATCCCAGTGGTCAAGGGGCAGCTACCTGTCATCATGCAGGCCAACACAGCCGCAGAAATCCGGGGGGCGATAGAGATCGCTGACAAGTATAAACTGAAGCTGATCATCACCGGCGCTGACGAAGCGGAGAAGGTCGCCGCGCTGCTCAAGGAAAAGAACATCCCAGTGATCATTGGGCCGGTTACCGAAGTCCCCAATCGCGAGGACGACGGCTATGATCGAAACTATGCTCAGGCTGCGGCGCTGGAGAAGGCGGGAGTTCGCTTCGTCTTCCGCACCAATGATGCAGCCTATGTTCGGAATCTTCCTTATCAGGCCGGTACGGCCGCAGCGTTCGGCATGTCCAGGGAAGAAGCTCTGAAAGCCGTCACCATTTATCCGGCGCAGATATTTGGCGTGGACAATCTGATCGGAAGCATCGAGGTTGGCAAGCTTGCTAACCTGATCGTCACAGATGGCGATCCGCTCGAGTTTCGGACCAACACCAAGTACATGTTCATCAATGGCAAGCCGGTCGATCTCTCGAGCCGTCACACAAAGCTTTACGACAAATTTAACAGTCGGCCGTAGGCTCCGATGCAGGTTTGGATGGGGCAGACGTCCGACGCGTAGGAGTCCGGACGTCTGCCTGCTGTTTTTCCGTCCGCGCCCAATGAGCTTTTACTTTGATCAGCGTCTTGCCTTTGCCGAAACCCTGCCTTCGCGCGTTTATTTCGATCAGCAGAATCTCGAAGTCGAGCAGCAGAGGATCTTTCAACGGACACCACAGATGGTTGGCCGGCTGGACCAGGTAGCACATCCGGGAAGCTACTTCACGGCTGATGTCAGCGGGCAATCTGTTCTCGTGGTGCGGGACAGTGCTGGCGTGCTTCGGGGGTTTCACAATGTGTGCCGACATCGGGCGGGACCCGTCGCGTGCGGTAGTGGCCGCCGCCAGGTGCTGCAATGCGGCTATCACGGCTGGACGTACTCGCTGGATGGGCGGCTGCTCGGGACGCCGGACTTTGACGGTGTCGAGAACTTCACTCGAGAGACGATGGGGCTCCACCCCGTCCACGTTGAGACGTGGGAACAATTCATCTTCGTTTCGCTCGATGGCGAGCCAGGCCTTCATCAGTTTCTTGGTGATATCCTACCTGAGAGAACCGTGCACGCGAAGGTGGCCGCGATGAAGTTTGTCGAAAGGCGAGAGTATTTCATCGACTGTAACTGGAAGGTCTACGTCGACAACTATGTCGAGGGCTACCATATTCCGATCGTCCACCCATCTCTCATGAAGGAGCTTGACTACGAGCACTATCGCACCTTAACTGGACGCTATCACTCGCTTCAGGATGCACCGATCAGAGGTGGCGGGGGCCCCGATCGTCGTTATCAACCATCAGATTCACAGACTGAGGCGCTTTACTTCTGGATGTTCCCGAATCTGATGCTAAACGTTTATCCCGACAACCTCTCAACGAATCTGATTGTGCCTCTTGGTCCGGAGCGCACCGTGACTATTTTTGAGTGGTTCTTTCACGACACCGAGTCCGATGAGGCGCAGGAGGCCATCAGCGGCACCCTCGCGTTGAGCGATGAGATTCAGCTCGAAGACATCGCGATCTGTGAAGCAGTGCAGCGCGGGCTTCGTTCGAGCGCCTATGATCGCGGGAGGTATTCGGTCAAGCGCGAGAACGGACTTCACCATTTTCATTCTCTCTGGCACGAGTTCATGTCGGCCGGAGAAACAGGCTCACGATAGTTGAAGTGATCAGGAGGTGTCTATGTACCGGAGAATGACGAGCGCTGGTTCGATCATCATCTTGCTGGCAGTAATGCTTTCGCTCGCGAATGCGCAGACCGGGTATCAGAAACCCGCGAAGGTAATTACCGATATACTCAATGCGCCGTCATCTCCGGGAGTTTCTCTGAGCCCAACCCGCGATCGGATGCTGCTGCTTGAAGCCGCCAGCCTGCCGGGAATCGACGAACTTGCTGAACCGATGCTGCGTTTGGGCGGGACGCGCATCAATCCCAACACCAATGGTCCTCACCGCGGTGGCCGGCTGACGGGACTTCGACTGAAGAATCTTGCGGATGGTAAAGAGATCAAGATCATCGTCCCGGCCGGGGCGGCTCTGGGCATGCCGAACTGGTCGCCGGATGGCAACCGCTTCGCTTTTACAAATACTCTCGAGAATGGCATTGAGTTGTGGATCGGAAATGCGCGCACCGGTGCAGCGCGGCGAGTACCTGGTGTCCGGATCAATTCAGCGTTCGGTTCTCCCCTCCAATGGATGCCGGATGGTCATACGTTACTCTGCCGAACGATAGCGACGGGCCGAGGGGCGGCGCCAGTGGCGTCAAAGGTTCCGACGGGGCCGACGGTCCAGGAGAACTACGGCAAGGCCAGTCCGACCGCAACATTTCAGGATCTGCTGCGTAACAAACACGACGAAGCGCTTTTTGACTATTTCATGACCGCGCAACTGGTATTTGTTGATAGTGCATCCCTCGGACTGACGCTGATAGGGAAGCCGGCCATTTTTAGCGAGGCTGAACCAGCGCCGGATGGCAGGCACCTCTTGATCGCGCGCACGCATAAACCGTATTCATATCTTCTTCCTTCGCAGTCGTTCCCTAAGGATGTTGAGATTTGGGATCGTTCGGGCCGAGTGGTGAAGAAACTGGTGAGTCTCCCGCTTATGGAGCAAGTGCCGATTGAAGGGGTTGCCTCTGGTCCCAGGGGCTATCAGTGGAGGCCGACTGAGCCCGCGACGCTACTCTGGGTCGAGGCGCTTGACGGTGGAGACAGCCGAAAGGCTGCACCCTTTCGCGATCGGGTGTTGATGTTCAAGGCGCCCTTTCAGACCGAACCGCAGGAGCTGGTGCGCACGGAGCACCGCTTTGCAGGTCTGACCTGGGGCGAGAAGGATGGTGTTGTGCTGGTGCGCGATTCAGATCGGCGCCGACGCTGGAATCGCACGTTCCTGCTCAACGCGGACAGGCCCAGCGAGCCAGCTCGAGTAATCTGGGACCGATCAGCGCAGGATCGTTACAACGATCCGGGTATTCCGCTCATGCGACTGCTCGCAAACGGCCAACGAGCGATCCTCCAGGACGGGAACCACATTTATTTGAGTGGGCAGGGGGCTTCGCCTGAGGGAGATCGGCCTTTCCTCGACAGGTTCGACCTTCAGAGTCTGAAGTCTGAGAGAGTATTCCAGTGTGACAACAAGAGCTACGAAAGCGTCGTCGCGCTGCTTGATGACTCGGGCTCGAGGTTCATTACGAGGTATGAAACGGTCTCGAACCCGCCGAATTACTTCATCCGGAAAGCCGGACAGGAGTCGCGCGAAGCGTTGACGAACTTCCCCGATCCGGCACCCCAGTTGCGCGGAATTCGCAAGGAGCTCGTCAAGTACAAACGAGCCGATGGTGTCGACCTCTCATTCACACTCTATTTGCCGCCTGACTACAAGCCAGGGACACGGCTGCCCACGCTGGTTTGGGCGTATCCACTCGAGTTCACGGATGCAGGAAATGCGGGCCAGGTTTCGGGTTCGACCAATCGCTTTACTACCATCAGTGGGGCCTCACACCTTTTTCTCCTGCTTGCTGGCTACGCCATTCTCAATGACGCGACGATGCCCGTCATCGGCGATACCGAGACGATGAACAACACTTATGTCGAGCAAATCGTTGCGAGCGCGCAGGCTGCGATCGACAAGGCCGTTGAGATTGGAGTTACAGATCGGCAGCGAGTCGGTGTCGGGGGGCACTCCTACGGCGCATTTATGACGGCGAATCTGCTGGCGCATTCGGATCTGTTCCGGGCCGGGATCGCGCGGAGTGGCGCTTACAACAGAACCCTCACTCCGTTCGGATTTCAAAGTGAGCGGAGGACGTTCTGGGAAGCCCCCGAGATGTATTTTAAGGTGTCGCCGTTTATGGTGGCGAACAAGATCAAGGAACCGATCCTGCTGATTCACGGCGAAGCGGATAACAATGCAGGGACTCATCCGATTCAAAGTGATCGGCTCTATCAGGCTTTGCGAGGCAATGGTGGCAACGTCAGGTATGTGACTCTGCCGCTGGAGGCGCACGGATACGGCGCTCGAGAGTCGATTGAACACACCCTGTGGGAGATGATCACCTGGATGGATCGGTTTATGAAGAATCGCACTGAACCGGCATCCGCCGCTTCAACCGGCGGACAACGTTAGGGCGATGGAACTGACGGACGTTTCGCAGCTGGAGTGTCAGGGGGAGTAATGGATATCACCGAGAAGCGAGTTGACGAGATTGCTGTCTTCGCTCTCAGCATGCGTGAAGGGCAGCGCGGATCCCTTGATGGTTTTCAGCAAGTGATCAAGGAGCGCCTGCAGAAGGGCGAGGCGATGTTTGTCCTCAATCTGGCCGACTGCCGATGGATCGACAGCCAGGGGCTTGGTGAGCTCGTCAAGTCCCTGGTGGCGGTTATGAGACAGGGCGGCAATCTTAAGCTCGCGGCAATGCCGCAGCGGCTGCAGGCAATCTTCTCCATCACAAATCTCACCCAGGTTTTCGAGATATTCGAGACGGAGGCTGCCGCCCTTGCCAGCTTTGAGGTCCGCACGACATGAAATCAGCTCCCGCTCCCGGTATCTTTGTCGCCAAATCCAGGATCGATGGCAAGGGATGTTTTGCCCGCGTTGCGTTTGCCAGAAGAAGGAAAATCGCCGAATACGAAGGCGAAAGGATTTCGCGGGCCGAGGTCGCAAGAAGGCTCGCCGGCAAACGGCGTATTCACATCTGTGGGATCGATTCTTACTGGGCCATTGACGGGAGCAAGGGAGGGAACGGTATGCAATACGTCAATCACTCGTGCGCTCCCAATATCTTCCTCAGAATCATGCACGGACGTATTCTGCTTTTCGCCCTGAAAGACATTG
>JBDTUW010000019.1:0-14744 GCA_040007555.1 Acidobacteriota bacterium
ACCGTTCAATCAACCGATTTCAACAATATCTGGATACAACCTTGAGTGCAACCTAACAGATGGGTCAGCAACGCCGGGAGTCTACTATCGCCCTCCAAGGCAAGTCAAGGCAATTTCGATCAACTGCTCCAACGCTCAATGCCGCCATCAGGCGTGACAGAGACGACATCGAAGTGAACATGATAGAATGAGTTTCGACTGGTCTGTGGCTCTCCAAAACCCTCATAGCCCCGTCGAACGCAGGCAGTTTTCAGAGGCTCGTTTTGAGACGTCAGACACGCGCCCCGCACACTTCAGATAGCTACTTTACTCGCAAATCCGTGCTCTGAAAATCGCCGTCGATCTTAGCGGTTCTGCAGAACGTAGCAAATTCACAATGTAGGATCCATCGTCCCCATGAAGTTTGGCCTCAGTCGTCTCAAGCTATCGCTCAGTCTCCTCTTCGTTGTCGCTCTCGCCGCGATCGTCTGGCTTTCGCTACATCCTCGATCCTTTCGAGAAGGTGAGGAAGCTCTTGCCTGGCTCAGGACCGAGAGCCCTGTCGAACCCGCGGGTGAGGAAGAAGAAGGCGAAGAAGGCGGTGAAGGCGAAGGCGCTCGTCGCGCCTCATGGTTCTATGAACAGCGCGCCTACCCTCTGACCACAATCCCGCGTGGCGCCCGGAATTCTGCCGTGCGCGATCTCGAACGAGAGGAAGGCCGGATGCGCGCTCAGAGGCAGCGCGGAAGGAGCGCCTCGCTCGCACTAGCCGATGAGTTGGTCTGGGCTCCAATCGGGCCGGCTCCGCTTCTCGCCGCACAGACCTTTGGGACACCGAGGAGTAATGTGTCGGGACGCGTCGCGGCCCTCGCGCTCGATCCGCGCTACAACGGCAGCTCAAACCAGACGATATATCTCGGCGCCGCCCAGGGTGGTGTTTGGCGCTCGATCGATAACGGAGTGCAATGGGAACCGATCACGGACGGACTGCCGTCCCTGGCCGTGGGCGCGATCGCAATCGACCCAACCAATCCGGATGTGATCTTTGTCGGAACAGGCGAGGGTAATCGTTCGGGCGACAGCTACTATGGCGCCGGTCTTTTCAAATCGACTGATAGCGGTGCCACTTGGACGCAGATCACAGGACCGACGTCAACCACCGCTCCGGGGCTGCCGTCCTTTCTCAACGCCACCTTCATGCGGATCGAGATTGATCCGACGTCGCCGTCGACGGTATACGTAGCAACAAACGTCGGGGTGACGGGCGGAGCGACCGGGGGCGGAGGGACGGCGCCGATCGGTAATCGTGGCGTCTGGAAGTCGACCGATGGCGGAATCAACTGGCGGAATCTCAATCCGGTCAACGATGGAGTCGATCGGTCTGCCACCGATGTTCTGCTTGATCCGCGAAATCCGCAGCGCGTTTATGCGATGATCCTGAACATTGGCATCTACCGATCGGAGTCAGGTGGAGAGCCCGGGACCTGGCAAAAGCTGACCAACGGCTTGCCCGATTCAGATCCCAACAATCCGACCTTCCGACGCGTACTTTTGGCCGTCGGGCCACCACTTTCTCCCTCGACCGCAACCACGCTCTATGCCGCTTTTGGCGCCGCCAATGAAGACCTCCTGGGTATCTGGCGCTCGACGAATAACGGCACTTCGTGGAACCGGCTCACGACGCCACAGGACAGCGGACAGGCGAACTACAACCTTGCATTGGCGGTCGATCCGGTTGATGCCAATGTCGCCTATTACGGTACATCAGCAAACAATGGAAACAATGGGGGGACTGTCTGGCGGACCACCAACGGCGGGCAAGTCTGGACCGATCTCAGCAGGGGAAGCGGGACCGGTGGCCTTCACGCGGATACGCACTCCATCGTCGTTTCCCCACTCAATCGGAACATCGTGTTGACCGCGAATGATGGTGGAGTCTGGAGAACCACAGGCGCGCTCAACCCCACGGTGACCTGGTTGAATCTTAACGACAGCCTCAACATCACCCAGTTCCAATCAATCGCCCTCCACCCAACCAATCCGAACATCGTTATCGGCGGAACGCAGGATAACGGCACGAATCGATACGACGGCAACATCAGCTGGGCTCATATCCGAGACGGTGATGGGGGATATACGCTCATCGATCAGACGACTCCGCAGACGATGTATCATACGTTTTTCAACCAGAACAACTCAGACGGATCCGCCGTGCTGGGGCCGGAGATATCGACTAATGGCGGAGACTCGTGGCAGCCGCGAGGATGTTTTGGCTGCGCGATCAATATCAACAACATACATCCAGCAGATCGCGTCGGTTTCTACGCTCCGATGGCTCTTCACTCCGGCTTCACCGCACCGTCCGGAAACGTCATCTATTACGGAACTCATCGTCTCTATCGATCCGCAAATCAAGGCATCATCTGGAAAGGTCTGGGCCCAGGTATTGATGGCTTTGGCACAGATCTGACGAAGGGAGGTACAGCTCGACTATCGGCAATTGCAGCGTTCCCGAAACTCGATAACGCAACTCCCACGCCGGGTGAAACGATCTGGGTCGGCACAAATGACGGCAATGTCCAGCTGACAACCAATGCCGGCGACATTGCAACAGCCACTTTTACCAACGTCACGAAAGCGCCGATGCCAAACCGATTTGTCAGCGACATTGGCCTTGACTCGACTGATCAGCGCCATGCGGTAGTCACCTACTCGGGGTTTACTCTGAACACCCCGACGACGCCGGGCCACGTCTTCAGAACGCTCGACCGCGGCGCGACCTGGACGGACATCAGCGGCAATCTTCCAGATGTTCCAGTGACATCCGTGGCGCTCGACCCGACCGAGTCCAGCCGCATATTTGTCGGAACAGATATCGGGGTTTTCGTCACGGCTGATGGGGGCACAACCTGGGCCAGGCTCGGTAATGGCCTGCCGCGCATCGGGACATACATGGTGAGATATCAGGCAGCGACAAATACCTTGTATGCCGCAACCCACGGACGAGGGATATTTCGACTAACAACGTCGAGGGCGCTGGCGACGGTTTCTGCGGCGAGTTTTGACCCGGCCGCGATCGCCAGTGAATCGATTGTCGCGTCATTTGGCTCGGGTTTGTCCCTGTCGACCGTCGTCGCCAGCACGATTCCCCTTCCTCTTGTCCTGGATGGCTCTCGCATCGTCGTCACTGACAGCGGCGGAACGGACCGGGCCGCGCCGTTATTATTTGTTTCACCAGCGCAGGCAAACTTTCAGATCCCCCCCGGCACCGCAGCGGGACCAGCAATGATTACGATTACGAGTAGCACCGGCAATGTATCGAAGGGAGAGGTACAAGTCAGCGTCGTTGCTCCGGCCCTATTCGCGGCAAACTCAGAGGGCACCGGTGCGGCGTCCGGGTCTGCGATCCGCGTCGACGTTAATCAGGCACAGACAAGCGTCCCACTCGCTGTGCTCAATGGGTCGAATGTGTTTGTCACAAACCCGATCGACCTTGGAGTGGCTTCAGACCAGACCTTTCTCGTCCTTTTCGGGAGTGGGATTCGCTTCCGCAGCGCACTCTCAAACGTCACCCTCAGCGTGGGTCAGGCCCAGACGGAGGTCATCTACGCCGGCTCCCAACTGACGTTTGTCGGGCTGGATCAGGTGAATGTCATCGTCCCGCGCAGCGTCATCGGTCAGGGAGAAGTCGATGTCAGGTTGACGGCAGACGGTAAAGTGGCCAACATTCTTCGCGTCAAGTTCAAATAGCCGCCGCGGGAAATGATCCGACTGCAGTCAGCGTGATGTAACAGTCGAAAGGGAGAGATGCTCGAAAAGCTGAAGAAGCTGCAGTACGGCGCTCGCATCAGGCTCTATAGCGCTGATCAGCTGCAGGTCATCGACGTCGCCGGACGGCGGACACAGCTTCTGCGGGGCGGCAAGGGTGCGCCACTCGTGTACCTGCATTCCGTCATCGGTGAAACCAACTGGTTGCCCTTCCATCAGGCATTGTCCCGCGAATTCGATGTCATCGCTCCCGCCCATCCGGGCTTTGCGCTCTCAGCCGGAGGCGAGGGCATCGAAGAGATCGAGGACGTTGTTCTTCATTATGTCGATTTGTTCCGATCGCTGGGTCTGGAGCGGTTTCATCTGGTCGGCGCCTCACTGGGGGGATGGATCGCTGCAGAGTTTGCGCTCCGCTACCCGGAGCGGTTGCACAGTCTGGTGCTCGCCGATGCTGCTGGATTGCAGCTCGAGGAGACGCCGGCAGCAGAGATTCCGACGATGTCTGCGACCGGGCTTCGAGGGCTGATGCTGCACGATCCCGCGTCATTTGTTGGTGAGCTTCTCTTCCCTGAAACCGAGTTGCCTGACCAGATTCGCGCGGTTGCCACTGGAGCGTTCGAGACTACCTGGAGCAGGGCGCTCTACGGCCCGCGGCTGTCTTCCCGCCTGCATCGCATTACCATACCGGCGTTGGTGCTCTGGGGGGCGAACGATGCGGTTTATCCCGTTCGATACGCCGAAGCGTTTCGAGACGGGATTGCCGGGTCAAAACTTCATTTGATAGAGAATTGCGGACACCTTCCCATGTTCGAACAGGAAGCAAGGTTTGTCTCAGCAGTAACACGCTTTCTCAAAACCGAGTTTGGATTTTAGATTTTAGATTTTGGATTTTTGATTGGGGAAAGGAATTGGGGATTTGGAATTGGAGGATTGGGGATTTGGGATTGAATATTGAGAGTTGAAGATAGAGGATAGGACAGGGAGGGTTGAGGCATTGAGAGTCACCGTCGACTTTTCTGTAATCCAAAATCCAAAATCTAAAATCCAAAATGATTTGAGTTATGGCAAAGATTAATCGTCGCAGTTCGGTTTCAGTTGAGGTTGGCGGTGTCGTCGTTGGAGGCTGTCACGCGGTCGTCATTCAGTCGATGACCAACACCGATACTGCTGACGCCAGGGCAACGGCAGATCAGGTCATCGAGTTGGCGAAGGCGGGCTCGGAGCTGGTGCGCATTACGGTCAACACTCGGGAAGCAGCCGCCTGCGTTAAAGAGATAGTTGATCGCGTCCGGCAGGCCGGTCTCAGGACTCCGATCATTGGTGACTTTCACTATAACGGGCACATCCTGCTGACTGAGTACCCCGAGTGCGCTCGGGCCCTGGCGAAATACCGAATCAACCCGGGGAACGTCGGAGCCGGCAGGCACCACGACAACAACTTTCGCCAGATGATCCAGGTGGCAGTCGAGAATCAGAAACCCGTCCGGATTGGTGTCAACTGGGGTTCCCTCGATCAGGCATTGCTGACGCGACTCATGGACGAGAATGCGCGCCTCGCGGAACCGCTTGATGCTCGAGAAGTCACCTTCGAAGCCATCGTTCGCAGCGCACTGGACTCGGCTGAGATGGCCGAGAGCTATGGCCTGAGCCGCGATCAGATAATCCTCAGCGCGAAGGTCTCCGGGGTTCAGGATCTGATCGATGTCTATCGCAACCTTGCGGGGCGATGCGACTATGCGTTGCACCTCGGCCTGACCGAAGCCGGAATGGGAATGAAGGGCTTGATCGCCAGCACGGCCGCGCTTGCACCACTGCTTCAGGATGGTATCGGAGACACCATTCGCGTTTCGCTGACGCCAATGCCAAATGGTGACCGAAGCGAAGAGGTCTTCGCCGCACAACAAATACTGCAATCGCTGGGGATTCGAAGCTTCACGCCACAGGTGACAGCATGTCCAGGTTGCGGACGAACGACGAGCACGCTGTTCCAGGAGATGGCTGACGATATCGGGAAGTATCTTCGGTCGCAGATGCCTGTCTGGAGAGAGATCTACGTTGGAGTCGAAGAGATGCAGGTCGCGGTCATGGGCTGCGTCGTCAACGGACCGGGTGAGTCAAAGCACGCCAACCTGGGCATCAGTCTGCCGGGAACGGGAGAGGAACCACGAGCGCCCGTTTTTGTGGATGGGAAGCTGCACACGACGCTTAAGGGTCCGAGAATCGTCCCGGAGTTTGTTGAAATCCTCGATCACTACGTCGCATCGCACTACGACAGCCGAACGGAGTAGCCTCAGCACTCACCATCGCGAACCTTCCCCTATTTCGGGAATTTGTCCGCTGGCAACCCGGGGATCAGGCGAAGGGCGTTCTGATAGTACAATTTCTTTAACACATCATCGGGAAGGAAGAGCCCGTACATACGCCAGAACGCGTGCCGACGGCGATAGTATTCGATGTAGTCATCACGCGTTTCGAGAACTCGAAAGTAGTACGTGTACTCTGTGGGCTCATAGATGTCCTTGCCGAAGAGCACCCGATCCTGATACTTGATCAGAAAATCCCGCGCCGTGTAAGGCTGTCGTCCCAACTCCGCCAGGACCGCCGCAATGTCGACATAGGCATTCGGATGAGCGTCAAAGAGTTTCGCGAGACGCCCAAGATCATTCCCGTGGTATCCGAGGTGAGCCAGAATGAAGACAGTTCGCGGGTTCTTTGCGATCATCCGATTTCGTTCCTCGATGAGCGTATCGAATGTCGGATACTTATCAGGCTGTCGAGCTCGGGTTGGAAACTGTTTCAGTTCCAGCCACCGCTCGTTATTGCGGTCAATCGGATCAAAGAAGGCCGAAGGCTCCGCGATGTGAATGAGGACGGGGATCTTCAGCGTCGCGCACATCGCCCACAACGGATCAAAGTTTGGATCGTCCACCTTGACGCGTTCGCCGGTCCTGTACTTGAGATCCATGCCGAAATTCTTGAAGACCTTTAGGCCCTGTGCTCCATTGGCCACATCCTGACGGAGCCGTTCTGCGGCGCGCTGGCCATAACCCGGCTCGTTCAGATCGTCAAAGGTTGGATTCGCAAACACGGCGAAGCGGCCGGGGTAGCGGCCTTTCATCGCGACAACAGCCCGCTTTAATCGCTCACCACTGCCGCCGCTGAGATTGATCATGAGTCCCAGATTGATCGAATCCATCTCCCGAATCAGCTTGTCGAGGTTCTCGGGAGAGAGGTCATTCTGGTGGCTATGGACATCGATAAAGGGAAATTTTGCCCTTGGAACCGGGCGCTCCGAGACAACGAGCGTCGACTTGGGCTCATATTCCTCGACCGTCAGAGTCTGAGCGCAAACCGTTCCGGCGGTCATGACGATCAGAAGCACTCCAGCGACGGAGAGCAGAGGCATCCTTCTCATAGTTCCTTTCCTGCCGTATTGATCACTGGCGCTATCGGTTTGAGCGTAAAGACGACGTAATCGCCGCGCTTGCGGTATTCATCCGGATTGAGCACGTCGAGATCGCTCACGGGAATGATGCTGATCACCTTGATTGTGGACTTTGGAAGACGTGATTTGACGCGCGCGGCAGTGCCCAGACCGAAGTCGCTATGGAACGCGCCATTGAAGTGAACCGTCAGCGGCGACGCAGACGAGCCATCCTGATATTGCCGGGCAATTGATTCCGCCATCGTCTCGTCCTTGACGCACTGAGCGAAATAGAAACGCTCGATGGTCGCACGCTGCTGACTCTTCGCCGCGCCGTCGGTGTTCTTGTTCTCCTTCGCCGTACCCTCCCTGGCATCTGAGCCTGGATGACGGCTCATCGTCTCTGAGAAACGCTCGAAATACTCATCCATCGGACACTGAATCCGGCTCGCGATGAGGGTTCTTTCTTCAGGCGGGAGCAGGTCGATGGCCGAGAGACCCGTCCGGGCGACTTGTGAGGCATAGCGACGCGGGACGTTACCAGCGATTACTGGCCAGGCGTGAGCACGGGCAAACTCGACAAGTGGGCGGTAGTCGGTAGCATATCTCGGCCAGGGGCGGGCGCTCGTCAGAAAGGCGTCTTCGGTAGTTCGACCGGCCAGATACTCGTTGAGCGCTCCCTGGACATCGCGCTCAAACATTTCAAGGGCGAGAACGATCGACGAGCGGCGTCTCGCTAGCCCTTCAAGGATCGACCGTTCGATTCGATGAGTATTGGGGTCATCGTGCTGCTCGCCTACAAGGACGATATCGGCGCGGGACACTCCGGCAAGCATCGACTCGAAATCGCTAAAGCGCTTGTCCCGTGAATCGTATACACGTTGAGGAGTGTAGCCGGAGACCCGGTGCGGAGAATTTTGCGCCAGGGTGACGCAAATTACCCCGGTTATTACAACTAGTAGTATTGAGACGTTGATTCGCGGCATCGGGGAATGCGGATCTCCTTTTTCGGGGCGAGTGACACGCAGCGACATACGAGCAAAAAATTAGCGAGAAAGTCAGAACAATGCAGTATCAGGGAATGCCTTATCAAACAGTGCCTTATCAGACAGTGCGTTATGAGAAGGATGCAGTATAAGCTGTGAGCCTCGATTTCAAAATGTCGGTGATGGAGGCGGACAGTCGCAGCGGCAAGTGGCTGCGGTGGCTCCTCGCGCGCGCCTCTGGCGGTGGTGGCAGGCGAGGCGCCGACAGCCGTAGCTTCGGGGAGTGGGGCGAGCATCTGGCTGTAAGGTATCTGGAGAAGAACGGATTCCGTGTGGCGATGACGAATTTTTGCGCCCCGATCGGGCAGCGGAGAGATCGCCGCCTGGTGACCGGCGAAATCGATATTATCGGCTATGACCTGGCGAGTTTGGCGCCGGTACTAGTCTTTGTTGAGGTGAAGACGCGGTCGAGTGAGGTGGTGGCAACACCGGAATCCGCCGTCAATCGGCGCAAGCAGCGTCAGATAGTGAGAACGGCGAAGGTTTATCGCCGGCTGTTGCGAGTCTGGGAGGAGCAATACCGATATGATGTTCTGACGATCCTTGCGCGACACGGTCAGCGGGCAGAAATTAGCCTCCACCGAGCCTATTTCGACGATGAGATATTCCGAGGGGTGCTCAGAGACCGCCGCTGACGGTATTTCGCCCCTCTCGCCCAGGCGTCAGGCCGTTCCGCCTGGAGTAGGCTCTTGCGCTGCCCCGCGGAACAGAGGCTGCGGACCACTGGCAACCGACAACTGACAACTGGCAACTGGCAACCGACAACTGCTAAGTGTTGACAAAAATCTGGGCGTCGGGCTAAATAGGCTTTCACCAGCGGGAGTAACTCAGTGGTAGAGTGCGACCTTGCCAAGGTCGAAGTCGCGGGTTCAAATCCCGTCTCCCGCTCTGTGAGTATTCCAGTCGGCCGGCTGCCAGTGGGCCAGTGGGATTTGATAATCCAGACCTCGAGAGTCGGCGAAGGTGATTATCAGAACTTTCGTCCTGAGGCCTGATGGCTGCGAGGCTGGCCTGCCAAAGCGAGTTTCGAAAGCCTGTCAGACGATACGACCTTCGCCGCCCTAATTCGTCCTCACGACCACATGACGATTTCCGATTGCCGCTTGGCAAGAGGCGGGGCAAGCCAGAAGCTGGCGCAAGTCTGCGATTAAGAAATATCTCGCCGCGGGACTTCTTCCGTGCATCATATTGGGCGGAGACGAGCTGTCCCCCACGTGCGCGTGGATACCGGCGAAGAGATTCGGATCGGGATTGACGGCCGGATTGACTGAAGAATGCGACGGAGCTTCGCAAGTGCGGAGCAGTCCATTCGTTCCAAGAGCTGGGTACCCCGATTTGGGGATCTTAACAAAAGCAAACTGGAACTTAATGCTCACTGGGGAGTTAGAGAGCTAATCCCCCCAAGGGGCACACAAGTGTATCCGGCCGCTGATCCAGGCGACCGGCATTCAAAACAGACAGAACTTAATTCCAGCAGGAGAAGCAGGACAACAGTTCGGAAAGAAAAGGAAAAGGAGAAAATGAGGAAGGCAACACTTATAAAAAAAGATTCACCGGCACAGGAACAATTGACGCAGGCACGCAAGGCGCGGAAGGTGCGCGAGCCCAAGCCAGAGCCAGTGCGATCAGCCCTTGAGGTCACCACCGAATGGCTGAAGAAACGGCGTGAAGCAGGTTCGAGTGCGCGTGAGACATTCGCGGCTCTCTTTACGAACTCGGACCCTCAGTCGGCTTGAGCCCGGCATTCCCGGCAAGCTCAGTAAGAAAGAAGCCCGCCAAGCGGCGACGACATTAACTGCCCAACTGGTTTTTGATCGCGCTCCTCGTGCTTTTGTGGTCTTCTCCGACAACATAGAGCGGTTCCTGACAGATACGGCTCGCGATTCCCGTCCAGAACTCGCTCTGCCGAGAAACTCCCCGTTAAGCCAGTAGTGCCACTTTAGAGAGCCATTTTAGAGACAAGGATTCGACTGACGCGTTTGTGCGGCTCTTCCGCAAACCGAGTCGTCTCAGTTACAATTCCGGCCCTGCACCCGCGGTCCTGAGACGATACAATTCGCTCTCTTGATTCATGAGTTGTGTGTCCGACCAGTGAACGTTAGCTAATTCAGCAGGAGTTGTCCCGATGACTCTCAACAGCAGTCTGATACCTACTAAGAAAGATAAATTCACCTTCGGGTTGTGGACGGTCGGCAACCCCGGACGTGATCCCTTCGGTGAACCAACCCGGGAGGTGGTCTCCCCTGTCACCATCGTCCACCGCCTCGCCGAGCTCGGTGCCTATGGTGTCAATTTCCACGACAATGATCTCGTCCCGATTGACGCGACCGCCGCAGAGCGCGATCGTATCGTCCGGGATTTTCGCGGGGCGCTCGCCCAGACGGGCCTGGTGGTTCCGATGGCGACCACCAATCTCTTTTCAGATCCGGTTTTCAAAGACGGCGCTTTTACGTCAAGCGACCCGCGTGTACGTCTCTACGCAATCCAGAAGACCATGAATGCGATGGATCTCGGTGCCGAATTTGGTGCGACGATATACGTCTTCTGGGGCGGTCGTGAAGGAGCCGAGGTTGATGCCGCGAAGGATCCTCGTGACGCCATCAAGTGGTTCCGCGAAGCAGTAAATTTCCTTTGCGAGTACTCGATCTCCCAGGGCTACGATTATCGGTTTGCTCTGGAGGCCAAGCCCAATGAGCCCCGAGGAGATATGTATTTTGCAACCACCGGCTCATATCTGGGGTTTATTGCAACGCTGGACCGGCCGGAAATGGTTGGGGTCAACCCGGAAGTCGGTCACGAGCAAATGGCAGGTCTTAACTTTTACCACGTCATCGCTCAGGCAATAGAGGCGGGGAAGCTCTTCCACCTCGATCTCAACGATCAGAAGGGTTGCCGGTTTGATCAGGACTTAAGGTTTGGGTCCGAATCAATCAAGAATATGTTCCTGGTGGTCAGGCTGCTCGAGGACTCCGGATACGAGGGGTCCAGGCACTTTGACGCGCACGCTTACCGCAGTGAGGACGTCGAAGGCGTCTGGGACTTCGCCGCTGGCTGCATGCGGACTTATCTGATCTTCAAGGAGAAGGCCCGGCAGTTTAACGCGGACAAGGAAATCCAGAGCTTGATCGAAGAGATTCGCTCGAGCGATCCCACCTTCGAGTCGATTCCTGTGGTCTTTACCCCGGAACGCGCCGCGAAGATCAAGGGTCTGGCACTCAACCGTGTCGAGTTGGCGAAGAAGCGTTTACCCTACGAAAAACTCGATCAGCTGACCATTGATCTGCTCCTCGGGGTGAGATAGGACCGTGAGGATCAGCCCGCATTTTTCCGTGTAGTACTGGCAGTAAGCACCTTTTTGGTCCGGACCGAAAGGGGTAGGCGCGACCGATTGGTTGCCCTCACCGGGGTGGCCCTTGCGGGAGATGACCGCGTGCCTCCGATAGGTCGGGCCTCTGCATTCATCCTTGCCAACATCGCTGACACAAATGGCCATACAAGATGCGTCCACCGGACGAGTGACAAAGCGAGAGATATTTGGCTGGTGCATGTATGATGTCGCGGATTCAGCATTCACCACGGTCATTGTCACCGCGCTTTATGCCCCATATTTCAGCAAGATAGTCGTCGGGAATGCCTCGCGGGCGGATTTTCTTTGGGGTCTCGCTGCGTCAATCTCGGAAATCGCCGTGGCGATTCTCGCTCCGATTCTCGGTGCGATCGCCGATTATTCGGGAACGCGCAAGAAGTTCCTCGCGGTCTGCGGTCTGATCATTGTTTTCTTCACGGCTTCGCTATGGTTTGTCGGCCCCGGTATGACGACTCTCGGTTTGGCTCTTTATATCATCGCCAATATCGGATTCGCTGGTGGTGGGGTCTTTATCGACAGTTTTCTGCCAGGACTCTCCAACGAGTCGAACGCTGGAAGGATATCAGGTCTGAAATGGGCGATGGGTTACACCAGCGGTCTGATCGCGCTGGTTCTTTGCCTTGACCTGTCGAAGAACATCGTCGACAACCCAACAGGTGAGCAGCTGTCGAGCGCACGTCTGATTCCTGTCGTCGTCGCTCTTTACTATGCCGTCGCGTTCATCCCGACATTGCTGTTTCTGCGGGACCGGAGTGTTCCACAGGTGCTTCCACCGGGTGAAAACTATCTGACGGTCGGATTCCGTCAGTTGCGTCAAACGCTGAAGCAGATCAGGCGGTATCGTGAGCTTTTCAAGCTCCTCGTGGCCTTTCTTGTTTATAACGATGGTGTCGTCACGGTTATCTACTTCGCGGCGCTGTACGCAAGCACAACGATCGGATTCACAACGCAGGAAATCACGATCATGTTCATTGCGATGAACGTGGTGGCTGCGATCGGCGCTTTTAGTTTTGGATTTCTCGCGGACAAGATTGGTCAGAAGCGAACGATTTTCATCTCACTAGCGATCTGGATCTGCGCCGTGGTACTCGCATATTTCTCATATTCCAAAGAGTCGTTCTACGGTGTCGCGACCCTCGCTGGACTGGGCATGGGTTCGACACAATCGGTCACGCGGAGTCTTCTTGCCCTCTTTACACCAAAAGAGAATGCGGCCGAGTTCTTTGGGTTTCTCGGAATTGCAGGAAAGGCGCTGGCCTTTCTCGGCCCGATCATTTTTGGAGTCGTTTCGAGCCAGACGGGGAGCCAGAGACCGGCCATCCTGTCGATCGGGGCCTTCTTTATCATCGGGATGATCCTGCTTTCATTTGTCGACGAGAAACGCGGAAAGGAAGCGAGCAAGATTCCCGTCCACGTCGAAGATTGAACCCGACCTCCACTTTTCGGCAGCACTCACTGCGATGCAGTCCTCCCACGCTTTTACAATGAGGCGCGCGACTGGAGTGTAAGCGCGTCCCGCCAACTGCGATCCCTCCAAACACTTTGTGAACTGAAGGACGATTTCCTTCATCCGCGAATAGACAGCCTGTTCGCACTGAGGCGATTCAAGTGAGGACGACGTGTCGGCTTAGCGGCACCCTCGTCACGCCGCTCGTTTCCATTCGGCGTTCCTGATGAATGGAAGAACGCGGAACATTTGCGATCGCCCTTCGTGATTATCAGTGGGTGTTTTGCAGAGCACGGTAGGAGCCGAAAAGTATGTCAAATGTAATAGGGCGAGTTCTGGGTGCAGGTGGAAAGCGAATAGTCCTCAAGGTGGCGAAGGCGTTGCCAATCATCGGTGCCGTTGCCGTTGTGGCCTTTGCTGCTTACGAAATCCGGAAAAAAGGGATGCTCAAGGGTCTGGCTAATGTAGCGCTCGATGTAACGCCAGTAGTCGGCTCTGCAAAGAATGTCATTGAGATATTCACTGGTGATTGGCTCGCGGATAAGCCGGATCGAGCGGAGAACGAGCGGGTCGAGAGGCGACCGGCGCGTCGGTCTTCGTTGTAATCGAGGTTCCAACAGGAAAGAAGGGCGCAGTCCGTTTCAATTGACTGCGCCCTCAAGTTTCATCCCGGCTTTGGGCTAGCGGTCGAAACTAAACTGCTGATTCTGCTGGTTCGCATAGTCCCATTGCTGCACATTCGCGCCATTCTCAAGGCTCTGACCGGCCACATCGAGACTTTTACCACTGGCGACGTTGACGATCTTGTAAAAGCCTCCGCTCACCTGCTCGAGACGCCAGCGTTGAAACGCATTGTTATTGTTGCGCCACTCTCGCTGAACGATATTCGCTCCGTTGACGTTGCTGCCACCCTGCACCGATAGCGCCATGCCGCTATGGTCAGCAATGATCGCAACTTCCCCGTTGCCAAGGTCGATTACGCGCCAGGTTTGATTTGGGCGTCGCGTGTAGTCCCACTGCTGAATGGAAGCGCCGTCAGTGTTGCTTTGGGCGGCAACATCCAGCCCCTTGCCGCTCGCACGACTGATGATTCCGCCACGATGAACGGAGGTGCCGCTCGGCCCTCCTGCAATGGGCGGCGGTACGCCACCACCCCTGGCGTCCTCACGGAATACGAGCGAGAAGTTTTGCCGGTTCATCTGCCCCGTCAGGTCCATCCTTTGAAACTGGTTGTTGCGGAGATAAAGCGTCCCGCGGCCAGTTGTTCCCGACCAGCCGTTCCCTCGAAGGGTCACGTCGATTTGTCCGCGATTCCCTTCGGTCCAGTTGCCGGCGAGCGAAAGTCGGGGCATGTCGCCAGAGATCTCGAATTGCGCAACCCCGCCTGGACGAAGCCTCACAACAACGTCTGTGATCTGCTGTGTTCGATTGCCGATCTGCAATTGACCCACGCCCGAGTAGGTCTCATCCACCCCGCCGAAGGGCGTACCCGTGCCGCCACCACCACCACCGGAACTGTCCCTGCCCTCGCGATACCCGTCATTGTAAAGACGTGCAAACTCCGTCTCGTTCGACCGATCATAGACACCGCTGTGGACACGGTAGTTTTGAGGTCTTCCTTGGGCGAAATCCCGCTGCCCGAGTCGATACGCATCGCCGCCGCCTGGATTCACCGCGCCAAAACGGAACAGGAGTTCCCCAAACCGGGCGACT
>JBDTUW010000020.1:0-14517 GCA_040007555.1 Acidobacteriota bacterium
ACTACCAAAGTTTGGGCCATCTTCTACCCAGGCGGAGTCCGTTGGGTAAGCATCAATTCCATAGTCCGATACAAGCTTACCGATCCGCTCGTGGAGGTCTGTGGGATTATCTTTTATCTTGACGATCAGAGTTCCCGGCGGGAAGCTCGTGCCAGCCAGGCGGAAACCCTTATCGCTGCTGTGGACGCGAACGTTCTGTCTGAAGAGGTCTGCGAGCGCGGACCCGGCGGATTGCGTTCCCCAGGGTATCAGATAGGCCAGGGAAGCCTTGCTGGGCGACTGCTTGCCTGACGCGCGCGGGGCCTCCTTAAGAACCGTGAACTGCCCCGTCGATGCCTGTTCGGCCATATAGCTCGGCACATCGTAAAGCAGAGGCAGCGACCAGGCGGTAACATCGTAGAATTCTTCCCGCTGACGCTTCAGATTGCGCTGGCGCTGCTCATCGACGAATTCGCGGTCCTGGAGCGTTTCCTTGTCCATCAGCGTCTTTGCCAGACGCTTCGCCGGCTGAGCCAGCGAGACAACAAAGGTGCCTGCAGGGAAGTCGCGCGCCTGTAAGGGGCCGTTGGCGTAGTCCCTTGCCGCGGGATTCCGGAACGCAGCATCAGCGCGCTTAACCTCGATGCCGGACGCCATCAATGACGCAGCCAGTCGCGCTGCTCGGTTGGGGTCACTCCCCGGAACGATGATGTATTCCTTGACGGTTTCCCGCGCACCTTCTTCGCTTGCGGTCTTTCGGTAGTCATAGAAGTAGCGGAGCACATTCTCGCGATTGGTGGCGGTATGTTCGATGGTTGAGAGCGCTGCGATGAAGTGGTGCTGCACCGTATCGCGGTAATGCATCTCGGTCTCATCGGTGCGCTTCGCGACCAGGCCACGAGCCGAGGCCTGCTCGTAGGTCATGCCAATCGAGCCGTGAAACATCGGCCAGCCTTCGCCATAACCCGGATAGAACGAGTCGTAGTTTTCGCGCGTAAAGTAGTCAAACCGGAATCGATCGAACCATTTTCCGTTGTTTCGCCCAAAGCTCTGAAGCCAGCTGATTTGCGGTTTGGTCAAATTCGGATTGTAGGGAAGTGCCGGTGGAGCGAAGTAATAGGCACTATCGGTCCCCATCTCGTGAAGATCGGCGAAGACCTGAGGAAACCAGTCGAGATAAGCACGCGTTCTCCCGCGGGTCTCCGGTTGGGTCTGCGCAAACCAGTCGCGGTTCATGTCGAAGAGATAGTGGTTTGTACGGCCGTTGGGCCAAACCTCGTTGTGCTCTGCCGATTGAGTATCGGCATTCGGCCATCTGCCAACATTCTGGCGGAAGTAATTGATGAATCGATCACGACCATCTGGATTCTGCATTGGATCGATCATCACCAGAGAGTTCTTCTGCGCGTTGTTCACCAGTTCGTCGTTCTGTGCCGCGAGCAAATGATATGCGGTCAGGAGACCGGCATCGACGCTTGAGATTTCGTTTCCGTGGACGCCGCAGATCAACCAGACGATCGATGGTTGAGAGCTGATTATGCGGTTGGCATCTGAGGCACTTACCTGCCGCGGGTCCGCTAGTTTCTGCATCCCTGCGCGAATCTCGTCAAGACGAGCGATATTCGCCGGTGAACCGATGATCAGGTAATAGAGGGCACGACCTTCCCAGGTCTCCGCATACTTCACCACCTTGACCCGTGTTGGGGCTGCCTGCTGGAGCGCGGTCAAATAGCGTTCCATTTCATGGTGCATGGTTATCCGCTCTCCCCACTCGTGACCGGCAACCTGTTTCAAGGTCGGGATCGATGGGTCATATTTCGCACCGGGAAAGAACTCGAAGGTTTGGGCTTGGGCGATGACGAACGGAAACGCGAGTAGCAGAACAAGACTTAAGAGTCTTCGCGCGGCTGGCAGTCCTTTCACGTCTTCAGGCTCCTTGATTAGCTTAGATGGGATGTGGAGACATCCGAGATCAGCCTGCATCGACCTTCGGCGGTGGCAGGCTCTATCTGAGAGTGAAGTATCACGCGGTTTGCGCGGCGTCAAGGTGCGCACCGACCGATCCGCTTGAGTCCTCTCGCGTTATGCCGGGAAGCGGCCCCTCTCAGAGTTTGTCAAAGCCTGTGGAGAGTATATTCTTGTCGGCGCCAGGTCCTTTGACGAGCTGACGACTACTTGAGTTTTGTGGGAGGGTGGGGCCAGGCCTTTGCCATCATCAACTAATCAGTATCCAGAGAAGGTGCTCATCGACGAGGAGGAAGGCCAAAATGAAACGCTTCACGTTCGTGGTTCTATATCTTGCGCTTTCAGGCGCTCTTGGCGTCGCTGTTCGTGCGGATCAGCTCGTCATGAAGAACGGGGATCGTTTGTCAGGCGTGATTATCAGGGCAGACGGAGCGACGCTGATTATCAAGTCTGAATACGCAGGCGAACTTACAGTCAAGACGGATGCCATTTCTGAGATTACCTCCGATCAACCACTCCATCTCACGCTCAAGGATGGACGGACTCTGGTTGGGAAGGTGCGGGTTCGCGATGACAAGGTCGACCTCGGGACGGAGGCTGGCGCAAGAGAGAGCGTCGATCGGCGAGCGGTGACCATCATCCGATCAGCATCGGAACAAAAGGCATACGAACACTCCCTGCATCCTGGATGGCGCGAGTTTTGGAATGGATACGTCGATTTTGGGTATAGTCTGACCACGGGCAACATCGACACAAGCACCACCACCCTCGGAGCGAATTTCGGTCGCGAGACGCGGCGCGATAAGACCACGGTCTATGCCGCTCTGATCAAGGCGAAGAACAAGACAAATGGGACGACGACGACGACAGCGAATGCGATCCGCGGAGGCGGTCGATACGAGATCAATCTCAATCGAAGGCTCTTTGGTTTTGGCTTTGCGGACTTTGAGCATAACGAGATTCAGCTGCTCGATTTGAGATCCGTATTCGGTGGAGGTCTGGGTTACAGCCTCATCAAGAACGACCGGACCGATCTGCAGGCATTTGGAGGGGGCGCGTTCAACCACGAGAGGTTTGCCACTGGCAGAACGAGGAATGCCGGTGAGATTCTGGCTGGGCAATCCCTGTCGCATCGTCTGTCTGATCGCTTGACGCTAAAAGAGCGCTTTCAGATCTTTCCGAATCTGACTGACACGGGGGCGTATCGGATGACACGAGATGCCGGAGTGTCGGCGAAGGTATTGAGCTTTCTTGACTGGCAGCTAACTGTCAGTGATCGGTACCAGAGCAATCCCGTAGCAGGCGCGAAGAGCAATGATCTGCTGTTGACGACCGGGCTTCGGTTCAATATTCGACGGTAGACGCGAAAGGTCTTCAGTAGAAGCGGCACCAGGGACTGCAGGGAAGGGACTGCAGGGGTCCCTTTCCCCAGTACCGAACTCAAGCCAGCTCGTGTTAACATCCAACGGTCCGGCTTGCTCAGGCAGGTGTGCTAATCCAAACCCAACAAAGGCCCGATCATCATGAGACCAGCAAACGGTATGCGGCTTAGCTGCATCGTCATTCTTCTCCTTCTGTCCCCCGGTATCCGCGCTCTGGCTCAGGATGCCCCCCCGCTTTTCAGAGCCGGGATTTCCCGTCGCGATGTCACCCCGCGCGAAGCAGTGCCGATGTGGGGCTACGGAGCTCGGCACGATGCACTCTCCACCGGGATTATCGACCCCCTTTATGCCACCGCACTGGTCATCGACGCTGGCGGCACCAAGCTCGCGATAGTCGGACTTGACCTCGGCCGGAGCCCCGCGGAGAAATCTCTCCAGCGAATCCGCGAGCGAATAAGGCGCGAAGCAGGAATCGAATTCTCACTGATTGCCGGATCGCATACCCATCACGGACCCGTGCTTGAACTGAGCGATGAAGTTGGAAAAGGCAAGGGCAAGTTCGATGCCGCCTTGCGCTACTACCAGCAACTCGAGGACGGTATCTCTGAGGCGATCCTCGAAGCGAATCGCCGCCTTGCCCCATCGAGGCTGGGAATAGGAACCACGCAACTCGCCGGGTTCAACCGAAACCGACACACAAAGATCGAGCCGAAACCAAGTGATCGCGATCTGACCGTCGCCCGCTTTGATGAGCCTGGCGGCAAACCGATAGCGGTGCTGGTCAATTTTACCGCCCATCCGACGATGCTGCCGGCCGCTACTCTCAAGTTCTCAGCCGATTACGTGGGCGCCATGCGGCGGACAATCGAGGAGACAACCGGATGTCCTGCGGTATTCATGCAGGGCGCATCTGGTGATCAATCCGTGAACGAGGGCCCCAATAAGGGCTACCAGGCCTTTGGTCAGGCTCTGGGCCGAGAGGGCCTGAAGGTGCTGGCGGGCCTCGAGAGCGTGACTGTCGCAAAGCCTTCATTGATTGTCAGGGAAGAGCGGATGAGATTTACGGCGAGAGTGGACCTTGCAAATCCGCTCATTCGGGGTATGTACGAAAAGGGATTCTTTCCGGAACTGATCCCGAATTTCATCGATGAGTACGCTGACGGAGTCAGGCCGCGACTGACGGTCGCACTTCTCAACGGGGACACGGCGCTGGTCGGTGCATCGGGTGAGTTCTTTGCAAATCATTCGATACGACTCAAGGAGCGCGCTCGCGTCCCGCACCTCCTCTTCCTCGGGTACTGCAACGGCTATCATCAGTACTTCCCGACAATCGAAGCGGTAGCGGAAGGCGGATATGGAGCGGATCAAACGGTCTCTCCTGTTGCGATCGGGGCCGGAGAACAGTTGATGGATACCGCTCTGCTATGGCTGTATCAGATGATGGGTAAGATCAAGTAACGGCGCGTTCAGGGCGTCGTTAATGATGCCTTTGGATGCCTCATTCCCGCTTCATAGTAGGCGTCAACGGGAGCCGAAACTATCTGGTGGACGCGGTCTGCGAGCGGTTCGATCTCATTCCTGGTGAGACTTGAGGTTTCGATCGTGTCGTGGAGATAGACGACGATCTTCGATGGATAGAGCATCCAGCTCCCTTTGCGGCTGAACTCGTAGGAGCCGACGATGCTCATCGGCACGATCGGGCAGGCAAACTGCTGAGCCATGCGAAAGACGCCCGGTTTGAATGGAGCGACCCGGCCCGTAAGTGTTCTCGTACCTTCCGCAAAAACGATGAGGCTGACGCCCCTTTGGATTGCCGCCTTTGTCTCCTTGACCATCTGCTTATAGGCAGCTGTCCCTCCGGACATTGCGACCGGGATATTCCCAAAGCGTTTCATCATCCAGCCGTATGCGGGAATCCTGAAATGAGATTCCTGCTCAAGACCTCGCACGAACTGGGGGATGGCTGAGTAGATGACAAAGGCATCGAAAAGGTTGACGTGGTTACAGACAAAGAAGCTGGTCCGGCTCTGGTCAAACCCCGGGGCGCACCTCACCTCAAATCTCACGCCCGCGACGCGGAGGATATTGCGAAAGAACCACCTTTGCGGACGATCGTTCCGTCGTGGATCGACAAAGATGCCCATGAACACAAGGGCGGAACAGATGGGAAAGAAGTGAATCACGCTGAGGATCCACACGAGAACCGTGCGAATGAGATAATAAATCCTTCTCATACCATGACATTGAGAGCAGAAGGCAGCACCTCGAGTGACTGGCAGCGAAGAGTCATCACTTCGCCATCAACCATGATATCCATCGGCTCTTCGAATTCGAACTCCACTTTGCGCGCTGGCCCGTGCCAGATCTTGGGATGCGAGATGTGCGAGCCGTCATAGACCTTGGGAAAGTTCCTCAGAAAATCGAATCTGCCCGCCGACCATCGCACAATCTCGAGTTGGCCATCGGCCGTATTCGCCTGCGGCGCCAGCATCATCTTGCCTCCGGTGAACTTGCTGTTGTTGAAAATGAGGAGCGCGGTGCGGTCGCGTCTGAATTCCTGCGAGTCGTCAAGCCGGATCGAGAAGATGCGCTGCTGAAAGCGCGCAAGGCAAAGGACCACCGCAAGAAAATAGCCAGCCTCGCCCAGTCTCTTAAAGCGGCGATTTGCCAGTGTGCAGACATCCGCGACAAAACCAAAACTCAGAATATTGATGTAATACAGCTCACCCGTCTCGTGCTTCAGGCGAATCACATCACATGGTTGCTGCCTTGACTCGACAATGGCCCGGAGCGCGTATTCGACGCCTTCCACCGTAAAGTCTCGAAGAAATGAGTTGCCGGTCCCGAGCGGCAGGAAGCCGATCGTCGGCTTGCTCCCCTCGAGGGCTTCTGGGAAGAGGCCGTTGACTATTTCAAATGATGTACCGTCGCCGCCGACCGCGAGAAATCTGCGATAGCCATCCCGATAAGCGGTGCGCACGATCTCCACGCCGTGTCCCGCGTGAGCCGTCTCCACCACTTCAATCTCAAGACCGGCCGCGCGAAGTTGCCTCATGACAGCGGGGAAGAGCTCACCGCAGCGCCCAAAACCGGCAGCTTTGTTGACGACCGCAAGGTAGGCGTCTTTCATATTGCGACGAGGGCTGTCTGCCGGTCGTAGTGTTGGCGGATCTCATCCGCCAGAACAAAGCGCTTGATCTTCATCGATGCAGTCCGCGGAAAGTCCGAGTCGATAACGACATAACCGCTGATGCGTTTGAAATTGATGAGCCGGGAGTTCCGAGCCTGAATCTGCTGGATCACCAAGTCATTCACCGTTTGACCTTCGTCGAGCCGCAGGATGAGGATCAGTTGTTCGCCCATCATCGTCCGCTCGGGCCAGACATAATTTGCAGCGAAGATGCAGAATTCCTTCACCGGCAGTCCTTCAAAGGCGTTCTCAATATCTTCGGGATAGACGTTCTTGCCCTCTTCTGTGACGATCATATTCTTGACACGACCGAAGAGCTGCAGATGTCCCATGCCGTCGAAGCGCCCAAGATCGCCGGTCATGAGCCAGCCATCGACAATCGACTCAGCCGTCAGCTCCGGATCATCGAGATACTGGTTCATCACAGTTCGACTGCGGATGGCGACTTGCCCGACCCCATCGGCATCGGGTTCGACGATGCGCACGTCCATTCCCGGGAGAGGTTTGCCGACCGTGTCTGCACGGAATGGCCGAAAATCGTTGAGTGTCACCGCAGTTCCAGCCTCGGTCAGGCCATACCCGTTGCCTACCTGAATTCCCAGGTCATAGAAGAACTGAATCGTTTCGGGGCTCATAAATGCGCCGCCGACAAAGAGAGCGCGCAGCTCACCGCCAAACGCGGAATGGACCTGTCCGAGGAGTCTCCGGCTTAAGGCGAGGTTCGGTCGCGTGCGGGTGAGCGCGCGATTGAGGGCGACGAGCCGTTCGAAGATGAACCGCTTGGGCGGTGGCAACTCCGCAAATCGCTTTCTCAATCCGGCTTCAAGGTTCTTGAGGACCGTCGGCACCAGTGCCATATAGGTGATCTTGTAGCGGGTAAAGGCCTCGCGGACGTACTCCGGTCTCAGCGTCCGCAGGTGTACGACGGTTGCCCCACAAACGAACGGACCGATAAAACCCACCATAAAATCGATCGCGTGATTTGTGGGGAGAATGCTCAGGTAGCGCACGCCCGGCCAGAAGGGATAGAGCGACGTGAGCGCGACGCACTGCTCGAGGTAGTTGTCGTGTGTCAGCACGCAGCCCTTGGGCCTTCCACCCGTACCAGAGGAGTAGACGATGCACGCCCAGTCAGAGCGCTGCCGCTCGATAAATTGTGGCGGGGACGCTTTTCCAGCTTCACTGACGTCTTCCCAACGATTTGCATCTCCGACATCTGCGT
Organism: Acidobacteriota bacterium; assembly: GCA_040007555.1. Lineage (GTDB taxonomy): Bacteria > Acidobacteriota > Blastocatellia > RBC074 > RBC074 > JANNRD01. Next base: position 7,739 of record JBDTUW010000020.1, read on the forward strand.
TCGGCGGGGCATCCGTGATGATCACGGTACGGACAGCTAAACCCGCTACCTTCGAACTCGCGACGAGCGACCTCCAAATGTGGTACTCGGTGACGAGGACGCCGGCTCCTGAATGCATCAGAAGCAGCAGTTGGTCATCGGGTGAAAGTTTGTAATCGAGTGGGACAAGCACACCGCCGGAGCGAAAGACGGCATACGCCGTGATCAGCCACTTCGACTGGTTCGTCATGATGATCGCGGCCCGGCTCCCGGCGCCGAAGCCTCGACCCTGGATGAACCCCGCGATAGGTTGCGAGCTGTTGCCAAATTCGCGATACGTGAGCCGCAGGTTCTCGCGGTCACGATCCGCTTCAATGAGGCAGGTTTCCTCCGCGAACTGATCGACAGCGTCGCAAAGTGCCGCGCCCAGCGATGGATATTTGCTGAGATCCAACATCAGAGTCTGGATTGGATGCGATCTGCGAGTGTTTGAAAATCGGTGACACCCTGAACTTCGTAATCCGGCAGCTCAACACGAAAATGGTTCTCGAGCCGAGTCAGAAGTTCGAGCGCCTGCAGACTGTCGATCTTGAGAGTCTTGAAGAAGTCGTCACTGGGATTCAGTGTTTCGCGAGCCACCTTGAAGTGAGTTGCGGCCAGGTCGAGAATCTCTGTCACCGTCCGCTGTATATCCGCCATCGTCAAAACCTCCAGGAACTCTTGTATTGCCCCATCGCCCCGATCCAACCCTCGACCTTCAATCGAGCTGTTTACGGAAGGTATGGTTGTGCATCGGTGCTTTCGACAAACTTTCGCAGGCCCGCTTCGACCGCGGGCCGCTGGAAAAGATCGCAGAAGATATCGATCTCCCGGTCGAGATCGTCATACGGAATGGGTTTGATGAAAGCCTTGGCACGGATGCTTGTCGTGCGGTCAAACTTTCCAATTTGGGCTGCGGTGGCGCGCGCGATCCTGAGGGCTTCTCCTTCGGCGGCCACCTGACTAACCAGTCCCACTGCCTGCGCTTTGGTGGCATTGATGCTTCGTCCCGTGAGCAGCAGGTCACGGACTAAACCGTTGCCAAGGTCCCGTTTGAGACGCGGAATGCCGCCGAATCCCGGGATCAGGCCAAGGCGTAATTCGGGGAAGCAGAATCTGGCCGTCTTATCGGCAATGATCAGATCACACGTCAATGCCAGTTCGAAGCCGCCACCAAAACAGACGCCATTGACGGCAGCGATGGTCGTCAACGGAGAGGCGTCAATCAGATTCATGACCCGGTGTATACGCCGAAGAAAGTCGCGCACTCCAGTCGCCGCATCATCTCGTGCCATTCCAATTGAGCGCTGATAGAGTTCTCGCAGATCGGCGCCCGCGCAGAAGCCTGCGGGCATCTCGCTGTGAATGACCATTGCGTGACTGCTCGACTCACTCAATGCCTCCGCGAAGAGCTCGAGTTCAGCGAGCGTCTGCGACCCAATCTCGTTGCACGGACTCCGATGAAGCGTGAGCTCCACGCAACCATCAAGACTCTTCCAACTCAGCGTCTCTCCATCGAAGGTGGTCAATGACATCCTAAGCCCCAGCTTTGCGCGCGCGATAGAGCTCATCGATCTCACCGGCGTAGTGCTCTGCAATCGCGTCGCGCTTCACTTTTCCATTTGCCGTCAGCAAGCCACTTTCCATCGTCAGGGGTTGATCCTGAAGAAAGAACGAGCGCACATTCTTGTAATGAGGAACCTTTGCATTGGCAACGACCAGCGCGGCCTCGACCTGCGATCGCGTTACCGGGCCAGCAACCACGGCTGTCAGGTAGCCGCGACCGTTACCATGCACAACCACCTGGGCGGCGACAGGGAGCGCCTCTTGGACGCTCTCCTCAATCGGCTCGGGTGCGACATTGTGTCCCGAGCTGAGAATGATCAGGTTCTTGATTCGGCCGACGATCGCCCAATTGCCGCGTTCATCGACGGATCCCTGGTCGCCCGTATGAAGCCATCCGTGACGAAGGACTCCTGCCGTCGCTTCAGGACGATTCCAGTACCCGGGGAAAACGTTCGGACCCCGGACGAGTATTTCATCACCTTCACCAAGCCTCATCTCGATTCCCGGAATCGCCGGGCCGACCCTCCCGGGGGTAAAGTGCCGCGGATCATCCATGGTACAGATAGCAGTCGTCTCAGTCAGACCATAGACCTGCAGGACCGGGATCCCGAACATCATGAAAAACAGCTGGGTCTCCTTTGACAGCGGTGCGGAACCGCAGATCAGGGCCTTGAGCTCGGGACCAATCTTTTTTCTAATCTGAGAGAAGAGCACCCAGTTCGCCAGGGACACCCAGAAGGCATCGAGCCCAAGCGACTTCCCTTCGTATCCACGAACCCAGGCCGCCTTGCCTCGATTGTATATCCCACAGATCACTCCTGGCTTATTTGCGATTTGACTCTCGACACCCGCGCGGATTCGCTCGAGGAGTGCAGGAACGTTGAGACAGTATTGGGGTGCTGCAAGTTTTAGATCGTCGGCGAGCTTGCTCAGATCGGTGGAGAGCGTTAACAGGCTATGCCGCGAGAGACACGAAAGCAGGAGAATCCAGGAGCCCGCAAAGCAAAATGGAAGGTAGTGAAAAACCTGGTCGGGCTCGGTCTGTCCCTTCATCAGTGAATCCAGTCGAGAGCCCGTACATGGCAACATATGATTGAGGTTCGAGACGTCAAGGACTACTCCCTTTGGCTCGCCGGACGTGCCCGAGGTGTAGATGATGGTCATCGCATCAGTGCCCGAGAAGGCGACGGGTTCGGCCGCCGCCTTCTCGTCCGTCGCTGCGTGCGCAAAGACTTGCTCAAGGAGAATGGTCGCGGGTACATCGGTCCAGGCGTCTTTGACGGCATTCTGCAGCGCCGTGTCGCCGCAGACGACCATGGAGACGCCACAGTCCTTCATCATGTAAACAAGTTCTGAGGTTGCCTGACGCGGATAGAGGGGCACCACGATAACACCTTCCGCCATCAACGCGAGGTCGATTGCCGCCCAGCGGATGCTATTGCTCGCGAGCAATCCACATCGATCGCCCTTCATGATTCCGCGAGTCCGCAGGTAGCAACGCGCGGTGGCGATCAGGTTCAGCATCGCCCCGCCGGTCGTGCTTTCAAAAGATCCGTCGCGAATCTCGCGGACCACGACGCGATCCGGTGTCTGTTTCAGTCGCTCGAGAATGTTCTCCAGAAAATTCATGAGCCGTAGGTCTCCAGCACATTTCGCAAAGTCGGACTGAGTGGCGGCAGGTACTGCTCCCACGTTTTGATACCGTTGCCCACCGGGAATTCCGGGTAGCACTGCTGCAACTGCTCCTCCAGGAAAACCCCCATTCGGGCCATAACCTTGAGATTCCTCGCGACCGTCTTTCCGATTCCTTCCCGGATTGAGTCACCCTCCTTGAGGAGCCGCCGCATGATTAGCAGCAGTCTCTCCTCAAGCTCAGGGTCGTCCACTGTGAGAAGCAAGTCCTCGTGCTCGCGCTCGATCATGAGGTTCCGGATGCGCTCGTCCATAGTCACACCGGCGGAGGGAACCATCGCCGGCATGCAAGTTACAATTCCATGAAAGCGAGATGAGACCATCAGCTGACAGCAACGCAGGATGCTGACCAGTTGGTACATGTCGAAGTCAGCCGAAGATAATACCGGTGCCCCCCCGAGCTTCGCGGCAACCCTCTGACACGCATCGAGGTCAAGCATCTCCATCGCGACCAACACCGGAAAAACCTTCTCTTCGCGACGAAACCGATCCACTGCCCCCGCCATCGCGGAGAGATAGCGCTCGTAATCGGCATCGACCTTTGGTCCGGCATGATGGAAATACACGGAACGATAGTGGCTGTCCTTGTAGGCTCCGGTGAGATTCTTGGCGACAAACCGCGCAACCGACGCTTTGACCGGCCACCAGTAAGGATTGACTGGGCAGACCGCCAGGACGGGTGTGGTTCCATCCCAGCCAGCGTCAAGCAATGCTTTGCGACCATACTCCGGGCCGTTGGGCTCAAAGGTCCACGCCGTGTCAGTCCCCAGTTCAGTTGTCACGCCAAGCTTGCCGAGCACGGCCTGCGACTCAACGTTGCGAGTGATGATCAGCGACTCGCTGCAGTATCTGCCGCACATACTCGCGAGAGTTGGGTCCATGTAGCCCGCCTCGGCGCCGTAGCCGATACTGAGCTTATTCTCAGCCGAGGCGATTGCCAGCGAGCCGATCATCATGGTGGTCAGCGCATTGGCGAACTTGCTCTTGAACATCGAGCCTTCGCAAGCGACGACGCCGTCGTATTGAGGAACCTCGCGGTAGAGGAAAGATGGGAAGATGTCAGGTAACTTCACCTGCTTAACGTTCTCGAAGTACCCGCGAGTCAAATTGAAGTTCTGACTGAGCACACTCAATTCGGCGTTGTCGTCACCGAGAATATGCCTCACCTGTCGCAGCATCTCCTCGACGCGGACATCGGCACCCGTATTTCGAGTCCCGTTATATCCCGTAAAGAGCAGCTTTAGCTTCCGCCCCGGCTTCCATCGTTCACCGTGGCCAAGCATCCAGCGAACCTTCGTCAGCTCGACGAGTCCGCTGACCCAGGCTTCAAGAGCTAGATCCATACTCATCGCGCGTACTCCTCGACCCCCGCTGGCCAGTCGCGATACGGGTACGTAAAGTTGCCCTGCCGGCTGAAACGAAGCAACGGATAGCTGTATCGGGAAAACGGCACCGGCGCCTTTCCCGTTTCGCTCACGACGCGGTCATTATCAAAAACCGTATTGAAGGTTAAGTACGGCATAAACACCTTGAGCAGGGAAGCCCCCTGGCCCACTGCCGTTCCACGTCTGCTCGCCAGGAAGTTAACGGTCGAGCTGAATGGTCGCTCGAGCCACGGCAGGAAGACCGGCCCCTTGCGGTGACGCGCCTGCGAGAGCGTGTCCGTCAATTCTTTGAACGTCTGCGATCCGTTTCCGGATGATAAATGATAGATCCGGTGAAGAGGCTGATCCTTGAGGTGCAGAGTCACCAGCGATTCGGCAACAAAATCGACATTGACGATATCGATTCGATCACTCGGTCGAAATGGTAGAATCGGCAAACCGGCAAGAAACACAAACGAGCGCACCATATCGAACTGAGTTGTCTCCGCGTGGCGGCTGTCTCCGAGCACGATGCTGGGCCGAAAGACCAAGTGGGAGACATCGGGCAGGAGCTCCTCGACCATATGCTCGGAGAATTTCTTGGTCCGCGCGTAGGGATCGTAATCGGAGCGATTCCAGTCGATCGCCGAGTCCTCCTGAACTACCTCGCCCGACCGCTGCCCGGCGACGGCAACTGTTGAGACGTGACTGAAGCGCCGAAGGCCATGCAGATCGCGGGCACGCTGAGCAAGCTTGATGACTTCGAGCGATCCGCGCAGATTGACGTTGAGGCAGGTCTTTTCGCTTCTGCGATTGAGCGATGCAGCGCAGTGAATGATTGAGTCAGTTGATTCCACGAGCGCGCGATAGTCTTCAGGATTGAACCCGAAGTACGCTGAGGTCAGGTCCCCACAAAAGATGCGGATGCGTGTGCGCAAATACTCGTGAAAGCGGTTGAAATCGAGATGGAGCTGCAGGGCGTGCCAAAGGCGAATCTCCGCCTCGCGAGTGTCCCGCGCGCGAACAAGCAGATTGATGGACTCCGTGTGCCGGTTAAGGAGCGTCGCCGCAACGTGAGCGCCGAGATAACCGGTCGCTCCGGTTATGAAGATTGACATACGCTACTAGTTCCCTACCGTCTCATCCGCGAGGCGCTCAGAGGGCCTCATGATGGCGAGATGCTGGTCCGGTCTCACAAGCTGGAAAGACCGGCGAGCCCGTGTCTCGGTTGGGCGACCTTCGATGATTGGGTAAGACCATTTTCGAAGAGCCGGAATGTGAATATTGATCCAGTAGTCCCACCAGTCGATTGCCCTCGCGTCGTACTCGAAAAGCGCAACTTCGTCCGCGGGAAGCTGGGCCGTCAGCAGCTCGATATTCCGGGCCTCGAAGACGTAGATGTTGTGAAGAATAAACGGCTCGTAGAGTTGAATGAGCTTTTCTACGCGATCGAGGTCGCGTTCGCGACGGACAAGCGGGGAACGAGCCATCGGCAGCGGCGCCGTGATCCGCCTCAGCGCCTGCACCACAGCCTTTTGCCTCGGTGCCGACAATTTCTGGTAGCGCTCCTTTGATACCGGGATGGAATCAAACATCGAGAGGAGTCGATATTCGAAGTCATTCTGCGCGCGATAGTGCTTTCGATGAGCGAGCCCTGTGAGTTCGATCGAGCGTCGCATATTGCAGGGATTCGTCGCCGATGTGGCGAGCTGGTAGAGGCGATCGTGCCTTCGTTCGACGAGCGCCGTAGAGATCAGCAACATGCCTCGACACACCAGATCCACCGGGATGATATCGAGGCACTTCCGTGCATTCGACGGCAATTGACGAAAGTACGTTCCCAGCAGATAAGACAGCGGAGCAGATGTGTTGACGCCTTCGTTCCAACCACAGAAGGGATCGTGCGTGGACGTCTCAACGATCGACGGGCGAACGACGGCGATGGGGAGCCGGTTGCTCCGCTCGGCGATCAGCGATTCAGCAATACTCTTCGTCAGAGTGTAAGTATTTGGCCAGCCCAGTTCGACGGCGCGTTGCATTCCGAGGTCAGTCAATTCGCTGCGGACCCAACGCGACCTGGCCTTTCTGAGATGGGTCTCAAGTTCGTTGCATGTGAGCGTCTTTTGGCTCCGCTCAAGA
>JBDTUW010000021.1:0-14472 GCA_040007555.1 Acidobacteriota bacterium
CATGAGCGAGTGTCGTACGCTTTCAAACTCCGATTTCGAGATAGATGGGCTCGACGACATCCTCGGCGATGGGGAGCAGGTCATGTTTGACCTGGCCGTCGATCGTGAAGGGCGTCGCGAGAAACAAGGATATGTGACTCCCGCTCAAGCTCGCGCCTTCCTCCAGATGGCGCGCCAGATTCAGCGTGGGGGCGAGGCCCCACCGCCCACCAACCCGCTCGCGCGCGCATATTTTCGATCCATCGATAACCTGACGACGGCGCACGCTGGCGAGGAATCCGGGCTCCTGGAAGAGGGATTAAGGGCGTTGCCTGCGTCTGAGGACACCACTAAGGCTGTCGATGCGGTCTTTGATGTATTGCTCGAGGCAAGGATCCTCGCGCAGCCGCCTCGAGCGTTGCTCGGTGCATCTGGGAGCCAAGTGGCGCGCCTCGGTCGTATCCAAGCTCACATGCAGTTCGTGCTCGACCGTGACCAGCTAGCCTATTCGACGAGGAGCGAGGAGCTCGCCTATCTTGCGAACACGCTCATGGCCGGATGCTCCATTCAGGCGCGGCCTTTCACAGCCCAGGAGTCGATGGATGCGGCGGTCGCGGTCTGCAACCTTGGCCTGGAGAACTGGTCGGCACACTGGCTTCCGGAGGAGGCGATAGCGCTGCCTGGCTCGTTTCTTGTCGATCATGACCTTGTCAGTGTGTTCCATCTCGGGTGGACGGTACTTCATCACGACGTGCGGATGTATGCGGCGGAGCAACTGATCGGAGTCTTGAAGCGTATGCGGTGTGATGACCGGGAGATTCAAGCGGACCTCGACGCGCTCCGCATCGAGATGGTGAAACATTGGCGGGCCGGAGAGCCGTGGCGCGCCCGGGACGCGCTGGATGTGATAGCGACTCTGGACATGCCGGCATGGGCCGCACTGCTCGCGCTGATCGACGAATGCCCAGCGCTTCATGCAGGCGTCGGCGCATCAAGGAATTCCCGTTTGCTCTCGATCAATACTTCTGACTTTGAGTTCATTTCAGAGAACAGCCAGATCGCGTCAGTGCGCGAATTCATGAAGTCGCTACCGGAGACACTGCTACGCTGATGAGGAAGGATATGATCACTCGGGACAGGGATCGGAATGACAATTGTCTCTTTTTGGCAAGTGAACGTTTGCCTGACACCGCCGCTTGGAGAGCAGGAAGACTGACGGAGGGCAGTAGGGCGGGGCTTGTCCCTGCCCACCTTCCGAAGCCGCACCCCACAGCGGGCGGGGACAAGCCCCGCCCCAGCTGCCCTCCGTGAGTTTTCCCGTTCCCCGAAGAGCGCTTCCAGGACCCAACACCACAAAAACTCAGTTATGTCCTATGGACAGAGTCTTGAGTCGTCACTCCTTCACACACCGAACAGAGAATGATCTCGGCTTCTCGCCACCGCTTTGACGATGGAGAGCTTGGCCGCCTTTACCGAAGTTGTAGAACCATCCACTGGCCACGTCAATCTCTGACGCCGTCCAGTAGAAGCCGTGGGCTTCTAATCGCGCATACTGGCCATCATCGGCGCGGCCACCGCCGAGCAAGGCATTGAATCCCGAGCTGCCTCCAGCAAAGAGGGCTTTGTACGCCGCTTCACCCTTGTCATCCGAATCCTCGCTGACGCCACCGTAATGCTTAGCCATTTGCCGCCATTCGTCTTCCGTCGGCAATCGCCATCCATCTCCCAGTGTTTGACATACTCGCCGCGCCGACTCCCACGGGTACAAACGGCCATACCGGCGGCAATTCAGTTCCGCATTGTCGTAGCAATATGACGGCGTAGCTTTGACGTCAAGATTCTGTGTTGTCCACTGTTTGCCGTCCGCCATCCGCCTGGAGGCAGACGTTGTGTCAGTTGCTTTCCGGGCTTGCGCTAAAATGGGCTGCAGCGAGGTGCTAAGAGACCCGAACGCAATACTCAGCGCGATTGAGACGACACAAACCCGAATCGGCCTGGTCTCGTCCTCAAGGGTACTCACGAATCACCTCCTCGATGCCGAACCCTCTAACCACGCCTCTCGCGTTTCCACGAAGAGGCGCAACCGCCACCAGAAAACCGCGAAGAGCGCTGGGGGCCTCTCCGGTTTGTGGAACGAGCAGAACCGCAGACCACTACTGTGGATCGGCGACGTCGTAGGCTTCACTTACCCGAAGTTTCACGCGAAAGCTACCAATATTATTCTGCCAATGAGGGTTGTCGTTGACGGCGAGGTAAAGACGACCTTCACCCAATCCAGTCTTATCCAGTTGACGCCCAACGATAAACCGAGGTCCGGAGACGCCGACCTTGCCCACAACGGCCCCAAAGGGAAATCCATCGACCAGGTTCGTCTTGTAGTTGGGACCCGGCACCTTCAGCCCATCCGGATCGGATGCCCAGCCATCTATGGCGAAGGAGAGTCGCACATACCCGGCGGCTGTCACTTCAACACGAGATTTGGGTCCAATCACCACGCCGGTATCGAGAAACTCGATCTGAGTGCAGTGTCGCAACGAATGAAGCTCAAAGCTCTTTTCGATCCGGGCCTGCAGCACCGCCAGCGAACGAATCGAGGAGAGGGGAACTCTAATCTCGGGCCCGCCGGGCGACTGGAAAGCGAGCGACTCAGCCTCCACGCGTCCGCGAGTGGCATCCCCATTCTTCAGCCGAATCAGGTCGAGCGTCCGCTCAACACCATCGGCATAGCCAGGTATCAAGCGTCCGAAGAGGCGGTAGAGGGCGTCCGGCTCGCGGAGATCTCGATCCTTGTAGGCATTGAGAACCGGCGTGAGAGCTGGAAGTCCTATCTCTGTCAACTCAGCGACGGCTGTGTCACGGGCTGCACGGTCGGCGCCCTGAACAGCAGCGATATCGGCGGTGATCCGCTCCGATTCGCGCGGGCTTGAATCAGCAGCGAGGTTGATGGAGAGCAGTGCGTCCCCACTAACGTCGCGGGAACGGGCTCCGTTCACCGTGAAGCTACTTGAGGAGAGGATACCTTCCAACACCTTGCCGTCGCGTGTAAGCAGACGAACAGGGCGGCGACCCATCGTCCTTTGAGCCTGGACGATGCCAGTGGCGAGCATACCGCAGAGGAGTGCAAAAAGTATGAGCGCTCGCGCTGGACCGGAGTTGACGAGATGACGGAGCATGGGGATCTTCCTTGTGTCTACTTGATTAATGTTAGCCGTTGATAATTCCTCTCAACAATACCATCGGAAGACACGATAGGGGACCTCGTTTCACGCTCTGAGCTCCGTTAGGAGCGGCGGCCCGTACCGTCTAACGAACTCCAGCTCTGTAGGAGCGACACCAGCCGCCCGTTTTGGCCGCTCCTACGGAGCTTCCTCCACTTCGTGGTGCCATTAAGTGCTCGTGTCTGCTCAAGGTGTGATGGAACGGGCATTGACCCGGTTAACGAGATACTCGAACACAAGAACGCCCTTTTGCTACCGCGGCGGGCTAGAATGGATTCCTTGATTGCTCATATTCCTATCCTCTGATGCTGACCCTTGACGACTGCAATTGTTAGAGATTGCAAGTGAGCGGGCCGCGAAAGGAGCCCGGTTTCGCGATCCTGACCAGAGGCCAGTACGAAAGAATAGACGTTGGTGACGAGGACATTGAATGACTGCCAAACACGGATGGATATTTCGATGCTGTGGTGCGATCGCGGCGCTGGTGGCAGCGGGTACGATCGGCGCGGCGCCCAACTCGATCGGCATGCAGTTTGTGGAAATCCCTGCTGGGACCTTTAGCATGGGCTCGGCGGCGGCGAACTGGGATGAGCGCCCCTTGCGGCAGGTAACAATCAGCCGGCCTTTTGCGATTTCAAAGACGGAAGTCACGCGCAAGCAGTTCCTCCAGTTCCGTCCCGATTTTCCCGCCCCCTCAACGATGAAGGGGATCGGCGTGACGTGGAATGACGCCGTGGCGTTCTGCGAATGGTTGAGCAAGAAGGAGGGGAAGCCGTATCGACTCCCGACAGAAGCGGAATGGGAGTATGCGTGCCGGCTCGAAGGCGTCAACGATGACGGGCGATTGATCGGCATGCTCGATGATGTCATCGAGTGGTGTTTCGACTGGTACGGTGTTTATCCCGAGCACGACGAAACTGATCCCGTCGGACCGGCAGAAGGTATGGTGCGAGTCTTGCGCGGCGACAAGCTGGACATCGACGATCGGGTGATCGCGCCCTGGGGGTACAACCGTCCGTCGTACCGCGCGGGTATGCCACCGACATTCGGACGTCCACTCGGCTCAGCGACTACCAGTTTTCGGGTAGTGCAGGCGCCACCCGTGACGACCCGGCCGCGGGAAGCTGCGTTGGAATTTTTCCGCCTGGGTGTAAGACAGTCCACCTCGGCGATCGTGACGCGGTATCGCCCCAATCCAGCTGAACCGTATTTTCGGAAACGCTATCTCGTGGCCACCCCGCCGGAGACGTGGGAGGGCAACCGCTACGAGGATCCGTCGCATGCGCAGAGCATGGAGGCGCTCGCGTTGCATCCGGGGTTGGGCGGGCATCAGCATAGCGCGGCGCTCGAGGAGCTTCCCAATGGCGATCTCCTCATGATCGCGTACACATGCTGGACCGAATACAACCCCGAGGTTGCGTTGATGGCGGTGCGGCTGAGGTACGGGCACGACACCTGGGAGATGCCGAGCTTTGGATTCGATCTCCCGGGCGCGAACGACCACGCGCCGCTGCTTTGGACGGAGGGCGGTGCGACACATCTTTTCTGGGGTGCGCCGAAACTGCCGTTTGTCATCCCTTTTCAATGGACGACCACTCGCAACAGTGGCGCGACGTGGCAGGAGGTGCAGTTCCCGGCCTTCAACGGTCCATACGGGCCAAGTGTCCCGCAGATGATCAACACGGCGTTCCGCGACAAGAAGGGAACTATCTTCATCGCGTCGGACGGCACTGGCGACGACTCGCTTCTCTGGGCGAGCGATGACGACATGAAGTCATGGCGCGATCCTGGCGGCCGCACCAACGGAGGACACAGCACGTTTGCTCTGCTCTCGGATGGCGCATCGATCCTCGCCATGAACGGACGCAAAACGCACATAGATCACTACATGACGTCGTCGCTTTCGCGCGACGGCGCTCGGTCATTCACCACCGGCAAAACCCCCTTCTCGTGGGGAGGCAGCAACCAGCGGGCGAGCCTGCTGCGCTTGCGCAGCGGGCGCCTTCTGTTCGCAACCGACGTCAAGCATTCCGTCGACCGCTCGCCATCGGAATACGAGAAGATGCAGGGATCGTTGCTCGCGATTTCGGATGACGATGGCCGGACATGGCGCACAAAGAAGCTTGCCGGAGGGCAGTTGCACGAGACGAGAAAAACGCGCGGGTTTGGCACGATCGGCTACTCCGTGCTGCGTCAGGGACGTGATGACCTTATCCACCTCATCACAACGATGACGGAGCCGTGCCTGCACTTCACTTTTAACGAAGCGTGGCTTGATGCGCCGGACGAAACGGACGAACGCGACGAGCGACTGATGCGCAATACCGCGGTGACGATCGCGGATGTCCGGGAATATGTGGAAAGCTATCCCGACGGGAAACCGAAGTATATATGGTCTGCGGGGATTGCCTCCGATGGACGCTATCTCCAGCACGGTCACGAGAAATGGTTTTTCGAGGATGGGTCGGTGCAGTACGCCGCTCACTTTTCGCTTGGGCGAAAATCCGGACAGGAAGTCTTGTATCGGCGCGGCGGGCGACGCGTGTGGGAGTGGAACCATCGCGAAGACGGCACGAGCGTGTGGACGCAGTACTGGGAAAACGGTAAACCGAAGGCCCAGTCCGGCTGGAAAGACCTCCACGCCGAGGGAGTTGCTCGACGGTGGGACCCTGACGGAAAACAGGTGAGCGAAGAGAACTTTGTGCGAGGCAAACGGAAATAGCCGCCACGGATCTTCTCGTCGATAGTCGCTGGTGAGCTCACGAAGAGACGAGGAAGAACATCGCAGGGCAATTTGTCCGTGACCCAGCGCTCACGCACTGTGCTGGAAGACTTGTACCACTTTGTCTTGCCCGCACGCTTCGCGGCTCAAGAAGCCAGCGCAAATTAATGCGCATTTTGACAGCAATTTGCCTGAGCATCGTGATGCCTCAATGAGACTAACTGTAACATTGGAAAGGATGTGGAGCGGATGCGGCGCGATGAGATGCATTGCTCCGAAGCCGATCTATTCTTCGCCTTCGGCACTTGTTTACCTCGGTTTCAGGCGACGCATTGTCTGGATAAGACCCTTGGCGTCTGATGCGGTTATGGGAAAAGACAAATGGCTTTCGTGTTAGTGCGTCCTTTTTGGAGTGCGGGGACTTGTCACCGCTTTTCCCTCGCTTCGGGATTTGCCTCCCGCGACTTTAGGGAAAGCGGTGACAAGTCCCCGCACTCCAAAAAAGGGCTTCTCGGCACCGTGATATTGAACTTGTCGAAGTGGCTGACGTTGCCCTTCAAACGCGCTGATGATAGCACTCTTTGAGGAGAATATTCACATCTCAGCAGTAACAGATCGGTTGGCTGCTGAGGCGACTTAGTCTCCCTCAAGCGGAGTGATTTGAGAGAACTATTACGGCGTCTGAGTGATGGCGTGACTAACGGCGGTTCCCGGGGACGTCGAGCGTTGCGTGGTACAGGGAGCGTCGCGACCTGCCCAACTCTCGACGCGGACGCGCGAAACGGAGGGGGGCAGGTCGCTACTCTCCCTGTACCGGCGCGTCACCTCTGAGTGGTCACGATCTGATTGGGACACCTCACTACGTGTTGATTGGAGTGGTATCGGAGACGGCAATCATTTGCCGATGAGGGCTTCGAGAGCGGCTCGCTGCTGTTCGATCTCCTCAGCCGTAATAAAGCCTTCAACTCCGCGTCCCTTGAGAATGCCATGGGCGTCATACACGGAGCACTCAAGGAGTTCAGCCACTTCGCCAAGGTTTAAAGCCTGCCGTCTATAACCCTCCACCGCAAGTGATTCGAGGGCCAAACGCGAGACATCGCCGCCATTCGGCGCCAGTTGCCCTGCGATGCGGTCAGGAATAGTCATCCTCACTTCCATACAGCACCTTACGTCCCTTCCTTCTCGGAGCGATTTCGGATTCTATCACGGGCGAAGCACAGGACGGGTACGTCTTACCTCACGCAGTCTCTTCTGAAGCGGCGCATTGGCCTCGAAGGCCGCGAGTTGATTGACCTCTTGCCAGCGACGCTGGATCTCAGAGTCGAGCTCGTTCTGGTGCTCGTAATAGAAGGCTAACGCCGCGTAAATCTGGGTGAGTGAGAGATGCGGATACTGGAATTGCATCTCTTCGGGGCTCGAAGCATGCGCTAACTTGTCGAGTGCGACCTCAATGACCTTCACTTTGGTGTTGCTGATCCAGGCGACGCCCAATTCGTCAAGTTCGATGAGCGACGGCGCAACTGCCGGCATATGAGCTCCTCCTTCATTAGCTTGAGTCCTCGTGGGGCTCCGCCCCCTCAGGCACTTTAGCTATAGCTAGCAGACGACGAACTCACTCCGCCACCTCCCTTTGATAAATCATACGGAAGCCGTGCCCTATATTCCAGATGTGATCTTACGTTACAATCGCCGCTGGATTTTCAACCGTTGCGGAGATGGCAGAATGAAAGAAAGAACTCTTGCAGTTTCGGTTTTCTTAATCGTGCTGTTTGCCTCGTCGCTGACGACGCTGGCGCAGAACAAACCCCAAACGGGGCCGAAAGACGGGACGGAACTTGCCCCCGCTGATTTGAACAGAATCAAAGTCGGCATGACTGCCCCCGATTTCCAGCTCGAGGATCAGGATGGTAACCTCGTCTCGCTCTCCTCCTTTCGAGGCAAGCAGACCGTCGTGCTCGTCTTCTATCGTGGCTACTGGTGACCGTGGTGCGCTGAACAGCTTGGAAAGCTGAAATCGTTGCTCGAAGAAAAGTACCGCGGCAAGGTCGAAATCCTGGCAGTCAGTGTCGATCCCCACGACAAGGCAATGTTCCTGCGCGAGAAGTTGAAAGACAAACCCGGCTTTAACTTCCCACTGCTTTCGGATGCCGATCACCGAGTGATTGATCGTTACGGCCTGCTCAATGAACAGGCCAACCGCCCGATCCCGCACCCGGCGACTTACGTCATTGACCGTCAGGGCAAAGTGCAGTGGAAGTTCATTGAGGTGAATTACAAAATCCGCCCGTCAAACGAAGACGTGCTGGCGCAAGTCAAAGAGATCGAGAAGTGATAGCTGTTGCGTAATCATTGGTGGAGCACCTGGTTTATCCAAAAGCATCAGCTTGAGGCGGGCCCGGCGGCAAGCTGGTTACTTTGCCGCATGGTAATTTGTCTCGTGATTCAGAAGGGGAGCATCTCTCATGTCTGAGGTTGTCTACGTTTCCAATGTGCGGATCGAAAGGGAGGTTGGGCCTCTGCGGCTGGCTTTTTTGCCAGCGGAAACCGAACCGGTAGCCTTTGGCGTCCACGGTGCGATTGCCAAACACTATGGAGTCTCACCTGAGGTTTCCGCGCCTCACGCCACAACCCTCGATTATGTTGTTGCCGCAGCAGGCGGCTGACTGACTGGTACCCTGGGGGGCGCGCTGGAGGCGCGCAAGATTGATGCGAGTCAGAAGAAATTGACTGCTGAGGTCAGAGGAGAAATCGAGCTCGAGGGGAAGGTGTTGGTCATCCGCCGCATCCATGTCGTCTACCATATCGTAGCGCCGGCTGAAGCCAGGGAGACCATTGAACGCGTCCACGCCGCGCATGCCGCATATTGTCCTGTCTACCAATCTTTACATCGGGCGATTGAGATCACGACGGAGTACATACTCGAAGAGAGCGCCTGACTGACACCGACCGCCTGGCCGAACATGTTCACCTGGAGCTTTTCCGGCGAGCTTCTCCAGAACTGTCCCTCGCCCGGTCGCTCAGTCGTAGCACCATTGAGTTGTCACTTCGTGTCCGTCCGCTGCAGGCTGATGAACTTCGTGAGAATTGCCTGCGGTCCGGAGTTGGCCGATCAGATGCGTCACCACTTCTCTCTTGTAACGGACATGGAGTAAGCGAGGACGAAATCCCACCCGATCTGCTCACTGCCTTCGTGCCAGTCATTGATTCATTCGAGGGCGCTCGGTGTGCCCTACGATCCGGGAGGCTCCCTCTCACTGGAGCCACATTCCTGGCATCCTTAAGGTTCGGGGAGATAACATCGATTATGACTACCTGCAACGGAGAGCAACGATGAAGAACCCTGGCGCGCTACTCGAACGGGCTCGCGACGAAGCACATCGCTCTTCGAACGCGCGATGATAGATGTGCGCGGAATCAATGCCACGCGTAGGGGCAGGGCTTGTCTGTCCCTGCCCGCTTTGGCCGCCTGTCGGGAGATCGGGCTTCAACAGACCAAGATTATGAACGGAAGCGGGCGAATCGGCGATGGCGTTCGGGACAGTGAATACAGGACTACACGAGCGATGCTGAAAGCAGAAACGGATATACAGGAACCCAAAGCACAGGGACAGCAACGACTGTGACGACCCTTGGACAGTATTAGTGTTCGGACCTCTGTTCACATGACAGGCGGATATCTCCGGAATATAATCCCGTCTGTCATTGCGCCGAACTACGATGACCCGGCAATCCGCGAAGCCGCACTCCATGCAGGCGTGTGCGACTTTATTACGAAAAGTAAACCTGCTTGAACTGCGCACGTTCATCAAACAAGGAGAAAAAAACATTGAAACGCCATCTCATGCTCGTCGTTGCGTTTGTGGGAATTCTTCTCGCCGGCAAGATCAGTCTGACCAGCGCCTCCAGCACAATCTCGCCTGTTCTGAATACTCCCGCAACGCAAAACCTGGCAGCACTCGTGGAACTGTCGGAAGCGGAACTCGAAAGAGCCCGGCAGGGCCTGACGATCTCGCCGGTGGAGATCAACGCCGGGGCTGGCAGAACCCGGCTGTTGATCGGCCTCGGGAGCTATCTCGTGAACGCCGCTGGCGCCTGCAATGATTGCCACACCAACCCGTCCTATGCAGCTGGAGGCGACCCCTTTTTCGGCCAGCCGGCCAAGGTGAATGCGGCGAACTTTCTGGCTGGAGGAGTCAAGTTCGGCCCCTTCACCTCGCGCAATCTGACGCCGGATCCTAAGCGTGGCAATCTGCCGGCGGGTTTGAGGCTGGAGCAGTTCATTCAGGTCATACGCACAGGCCAGGATCGCGACCTGCGCCACCCGCAAATCAGCCCGCTGTTGCAGGTCATGCCCTGGCCGGTGTACAGACACATGAGCGACCGCGATCTGCAGGCCATCTACCTGTACCTGAGCGTCATTCCCCACGCCGAACCGGCGCCAGAGTAGGCTCTCAAACCGGCAGGACCGCCCCGGGAGTGTGCCACGCTCCCGGGGCCAGAGGACTCTCGGCCGTAGAATATCCTCATTTCTTGTCTGGAATGGCAATGCGAAGACTCAAACTCTTACTCGCCGTCTGTGCATTTGTGCCTGCACTCGTTTTCAGCTTGTTCCCCTGGCCGGCGGTCAAGGGACAGGGCGGCGCCCCACCTGTGCCGACCAGCGTCACGGCGTCAGATGGTTCCTATAACAACAAGGTCGGCGTGGCGTGGGACGTGATGCGCGGCGCGACGCGCTATCAGGTCTTTCGCAGCACATCGAACGACGCGTCTGCCGCCGTCAGCCTCGGGACGACGGTCGAAGCGGCGTTTTTTGATCGCACGGTCGTGGCGGGGCAGAGCTACTTTTACTGGGTGCGGGCGGAGAATTCCAACACCGGGAGCGGACTCAGCGCGCCCGATTCAGGCTTTCGCGCAAACGGCGCAGCGGAGGCGCTCGAACCGCCGAACGCTCCGGCGGGTAATCCGGTGACGGCGACCAAAGCGGCGCTCGGCAAGACGCTGTTTTGGGATGAACAGCTTTCTTCGACGCGGACGGTGGCTTGCGGCACGTGTCACGTGTCGATCACCGGCGGCTCCGATCCGCGCTCGAGGCGGCCGGACGTGCGTTCGACGCATCCAGGGCCGGACCGCGTCTTCGGCACCGCCGATGACATTCAGGGTTCGATCGGCGTGCCTCCATCGCTCGCCGATGGCAGTTACAAACTGTCGTCTACCCCCGGCCAGGTCGGGATGAGGGAGCAGGTGACCGGGCGCCGCAGCCCGTCGGCGATCAATGCTGCTTATTTGACCTTGCTGTTCTGGGACGGGCGCGCATCGCAGATTTTCAGGGACCCACTTACAAACGACGTTGTCCTACCGGCGGGCGGCGCGCTGGAAAGCCAGGTCCTGGGGCCACCGGTGAGCGATGTCGAGATGGCGCACACCGGGCGCGACTGGAACGATGTGACGGCGCGCGTGGCGGCGTCCAGACCCCTCGCGCTTGCCCCTTCGATCCCGGCAGCGCTCGCGGCCTGGATCGGCGGTCGCGGTTATGCGGAACTGTTCACCGAATCTTTCGGCAGCGCCGAGATCACGCCCGTGCGCGTGGCGATGGCGATGGCGACCTATGAGCGGACGCTGTTTTCCGACCGCACGCCGTTCGATGTACGCGTTCTGACGGCCCCGGAAGACCGTGGCTTCGAGGTCTTCAAGAAATCGGATTGCAACAACTGCCACACCACGCCCTTGTTTTCGCACAATGAGTTCGAAAACATCGGCGTCCGCCCGGCGACCGAAGACACGGGGCGTTTCGCCCTCACACAAAGGGCGGACGATCTCGGACGATTCCGATCGCCCAGTTTGCGCAATGTGGAGTTGCGCGCGCCGTATATGCACACCGGAGGGCTAAAAACTCTGGAAGAGGTCGTCGAGTTTTACGACCGCGGCGGCGATTTCCCCCCCATCAGCCGCACGCGCCTGCGCGTCCTGCATCTGACCGCACAAGAGAAATCCGATCTGGTCGCCTTCATGAAACGCCCGCTGACCGATCCGCGCGTGGCGGCGGAAACAGCGCCTTTTGATCGCCCGATGCTTTATTCCGAATCTATGCGCGTGCCGCAAATCACCGGGACGGGCGTGGCGGGCGCGGGCGGCAAATTACCACAGGTGGTGGCCATCGAACCGCCGCTGCTCGGAAATCCGCGCTTCACCGTCGGCGTCTACGACGTGCTGGGCGGCGCGCAGGCGACCCTGGTCATTGACCGAAGCGATCCGGGCACAAATCCTCCCATTCCTGCTGCGGGGTCGTTTGCGCGCGTCGTCGCGCCTACGGCCGGCACGGGCGCGGGCAACGGGTACGTTTCCGCGACGCTGGCGATTCCGAATGAAGCCGCCTTGCTGGGCGCGACTCTGTTTGGCCGCTGGTATATCGCTGATCCGGCGGCGGGCGGCGTGGCGGTGACACCAGCGTTCAGGTTGACGATTTTCGGGCCGTCGACCGCCGGTCTTCCCGCCATTACCAGCGTTTCCGCCGCCAGCTTCGCGATGGGCACCGTGGCGACCGAATCCATCATCGCGGGCTTCGGAGCAGATCTGGCGGCAGCGACGGCGGTCGCCGAAACACTGCCTTTGCCAACTACCATGGGCGGGGTTTCCGTCACGGTGCGCGACGCGCTGGGAGCCGAACGCCCGGCGCCGCTGTTTTTCGTTTCACCGCTCCAGATCAACTACCAGGTTCCCCCCGGAACGGCTCTTGGCGAG
Source organism: Acidobacteriota bacterium (assembly GCA_040007555.1). Classification (GTDB taxonomy): domain Bacteria; phylum Acidobacteriota; class Blastocatellia; order RBC074; family RBC074; genus JANNRD01. The sequence goes on from JBDTUW010000021.1 coordinate 12,658, forward strand.
GCTTCAGTCACGGTCTATCGAGGCGGCAACTCGGTGGCCACCGGAATGCTGCAAGTCGCAGCCGTCTCGCCGGGACTTTTTCTGGTGGACGCCGGGATTCCCGCGGCGTTCGTCTTGCGCGTCAAAGCGGACGGCGCGCAAATCAACGAACCTGTCGCGCAATTCAACGCCGCGACTTCCCACTATGAACTGGTGCCGATCGATCTCGGCCCGGAAACGGACCAGCTTTTCTTCGTCGGGTTCGGGACGGGCTTCCGCAATCGGAGCGATCTCTCCGCCGTTGCCGCCGTGCTTGGCGGTGCAACCTCGGAGGTGCTCTTTGCCGGCGCGCATGGCAATCTGATTGGCCTGGATCAGATCAACCTGCGTATCCCGCGCAGTCTGGCTGGGCGCGGGATTGTGGATCTGATCTTGCAGGTGGACGGCAAGGCCTCCAACCCTGCCACTCTCAACGTCCGCTGAACTTCAACCAAGTGCCATCGTGACATCGCGCGTTTGATACCGGAGGCGATACCTGCGCGATCGGCAGATTCCACTGCCTTCTCAAACCGACCCAGATGAGATGAGCAAGATCGAATTCGAAGTGGCGCGAATTCGGATAGAGGGATTGTTCTTCTCCTATTCCAGTGGCGAGCGGTCGACGGAATGCTGGACGTCGCGAGCCCAAGATCTCCGGTGCCCCAATCCCCACACGCTAGACCAGTACCGCCCCTGGAGCCCGGGGCTCCGTATATGCCTTGACGGGTATATGCTCTGTGGGGTATACCAAGGGCATGGAATCTGTCTTCGAAATCATTGCTGAGCCGAACCGCCGCGCGATACTGAGCCTTCTGGTCTCGTCACAACAGTCGGTTGGAGAGATCGAGCGTCAACTAGGGATGCCGCAGCCGACCGTCTCAAAGCACCTGCGAGTGCTGCGAGAGGCCGGTTTCGTAGAATCCACCGTAGACGCACAGCGCCGACTCTACCGGCTGAAACCTGAACCATTTCAGGAGGTCGATGACTGGCTCGCTCCGTTCCGTCGGTTCTGGTCCGCTCACCTGGATGCTCTCGAACTCCACCTCGACCAGATGGATCAATCAACGCCTACCAAAAAGAAGACCAGGAAAAATAGATGAGCGATCGCGAGCAATACACACCTGGTCCCGCGAGCGGGGCGCAGATACGAAAGGGCGGAGAGCAGTGGACGCTCATTCTCGTCAGAGTAATGCGCCACTCGCCGGAAAGAGTCTGGCTGGCCCTGACCGACCCAGCTCATCTGCGCGCGTGGGCTCCCTTTGATGCCGATGCGAGCCTGGGTACGGCTGGCACCACAGTCAACCTCACCACAGTGGGAGCGCCCACGCCGCAGGTTTCCGAAACAACAGTGACGCGAGCCGACGCTCCCAATCTGCTCGAGTACAGATGGGGTGGCAACGATCTCCGGTGGGAACTTGAAGCCTTTAGCGGCGGCACGCGTCTGACATTGTGGCACAACATCGATCGCCGCTACATTTCGTGGGGCGCCGCCGGATGGCACATCTGCTTCGATGTCCTTGACCGGCTCCTCGCGGATGAGCCGATTGGACGCATTGTCGGCCCCGAGGTCATGAAGCTCGGCGGCTGGCAGCGATTGACCTCTGAGTATGCAAAACAGTTCGGCCTTGAAACCAACGATTAGCCGCCAAACGACCCGAAGCGTTGAGGCGCAGGAGGAAGGACCCTATGGAATCGACCGTGCAGAAGCGGGCCCTCGTCGCCGGTAAGTCCACCACCAAAACCAGCACCATCGTCTATTGGATCGTCACCGCGCTCTTCTGCCTGCAGATGAGCTTC
>JBDTUW010000022.1:0-14453 GCA_040007555.1 Acidobacteriota bacterium
ACCGAAGGCCGCGTCATCGATACGCAAATGGATGATGCCGGGGTCACGGTTTACTACTACTACTACCGCGCAAACGTCAAGTACGAGACATCACAACGATTGAGTCCTGGTCAGATCGATCGCGGGGACTGCCACTTTGCGCCAGGTGCAAGTGTCACCGTGCGGTTCGATCCCAATCGACCGGGACGTTCGCTCCTGCAATAGCATATGGCGCTCCCTTTCAAACGGGTTCTGATCGCGAATCGGGGTGAGATCGCCGTACGGATAATCCGCGCGTGCCGTGACCTGGGCCTTTCACCGATCGCAGTCTACTCGGAAGCAGACCGGGCTGCGCTGCACGTGAGACTTGCCGACGAAGCCTACCTGATCGGTGAAGCACCGTCGTCCTCGAGCTACCTTGTCATCGATCGGATCCTCGAAGCGGCGCAACGCTCGCAGGCAGAGGCGATTCATCCCGGGTATGGTTTCCTGGCCGAGAACGCCCGCTTCGCGCGGCGCGTTGGTGAAGCAGGGCTCGTCTTTATTGGCCCGTCACCCGAGAGCATCGAGCTCATGGGAAGCAAGACAAATGCCCGCGAAGCCGCGCTACGCGCGGGCGCGCCGATCGTTCCGGGAACCGCGGCGACGCTCAGTGATGAAAAGAGCGCGCGCGTGGTGGCTGCCGAGGTGGGTTATCCCATCATGCTGAAGGCAGCAGCCGGCGGCGGTGGTAAGGGGATGCGTATCGTCCGCGGCCCGGATGAGATCGCAAGCGCATTTTCGATGGCACAGGCTGAAGCCGTCTCTTCCTTCGGCGATCCCTCCCTTTATATCGAGAGGCTGATTGAGCGCCCTCGTCACATCGAGATTCAGATTGCAGCGGACTGGCACGGGAATGTCGTTCATCTTGGCGAGCGAGAGTGCTCGGTTCAACGTCGACATCAGAAAGTCATCGAGGAATGCCCCGCTTCATTTAATGATGCGGAGCTCCGTGAACGCATGGGGATTGCTGCCGTCAACATTGCACGGTCCGCCGGTTACTACAGCATCGGAACTCTCGAGTTCCTGGTTGATGCGAGTCGCGACTTCTTCTTCCTCGAGATGAACACGCGACTGCAGGTGGAGCACCCCGTGACCGAGATGGTGACGGGGATCGATCTTGTCTGCGAGCAGATACGAATCGCTGCAGGTGAGCCTCTGAGTTTTTCGCAGAGCGATGTGCATTGGAACGGGTCGGCAATCGAGTGCCGCGTCTACGCCGAGGACCCCCACCGCGGCTTCCTGCCCTCACCCGGTCGGATCACTCGGCTGAATTCGCCGTCAGGCCCTGGAGTGCGCGACGATACAGGGGTCTATCAGGGTTGGGAAGTGCCGATTCACTACGATCCGATGATTTCGAAACTCGTCGCCTGGGGCGCAACGCGAGACGAGGCCATTGCGCGCCTCGAGCGGGCACTCGGCGAATACCACATCGGTGGAATCAGAACGACCATTCCATTTTTTCAGCAGGTGCTCGCCGATGATGAGTTTAGACGAGCCGAAATCGACACGGGTTTTATTGCACGCTTCCTCGAAAGAACAGCTGCAGCCGCCGCCGGCTCGGCAGCTGATCCAAAGTTGGCCGAGGAGAGACTGGCGGCGGCTTTCGCCGCAGCGACAAGTTTCGTCAACAAACAACGCGCGCAACGACCTCAGGGGGGGACCTCAAGCGAGCCCTCCCGTGGACGCACGAACAGATGGAAGACGACCGGCCCCGGATTTGATCGCCGATGAGACTGCTCCTCGAAATTGACGGCGAGCAAATGGAAGTCGAATACGCGACGGACTCCCAGGGCTCATCTCTGACCGTCAAAGGCCAGCGATATGAAGCTGAAGTAACCGAGCCGGAACCCGGGTTTTTCGTCGTTCTGATTGGCGGACGCGTCTATCGCTGCATGCTGGACCAGACGCCTGCTGACGGCGTGGAAGTGACGGTCAATGGACGCAGGCTTGAGGTGGCGGTGCGCGATCTTAAGCACCTTCGCGGAACCAGGGGAGCTGGCGCCGGAAGTGATGGTCCGGCGACATTGAAGGCGCCCATGCCAGGCAAAGTTGTTCGCGTGCTTTGTTCGGTGGGCGACGAGGTCGCGTCGGGCCAGGGTATCCTGATCGTCGAAGCGATGAAAATGCAGAATGAAGTTCAGTCGCCTCGCGCGGGCAAGGTCACCGCACTTCTCACGCTTGAAGGACAGACAGTCAACGCGGGCGAAGTGCTCGCGGTAATAGAGTAGCACCGACAGCCTCAACTGTTGTGAGCGACGAAAAACGCTCGGCCTTCACTCAGTGAGAGTTTGAATTCCTGATTGGCGTCGTGGACGGAAATGCGGTCGAAACCCGCCTCCGTCAAACAATCGACAATCTCCTTTGCCGAGTAGTACCGCTGCCGCAGCGTCAGATCGCCGCGACGCCATTTCTCCCCTTCCAGCGTGAACATTGTGACATCGTAGTACTTCATCCGAGTGGAAGTGTCGTAGCGGCTGCGAACCACGCAAGCGTGGTCATCCTCGACGATATCAAACATGGACTCGCGATTTCCGGTTTCGAATTCGTCTTCGGTATTGAGGTCGAAGACGAAGACTCCATCGCGTTTGAGGATTCGCCTGACGTTGGCAAAGACAACCGCGAGCTCCTCGATGGAGAGAATATGATTGAGGCTGTCGAACGTCGAGACCACAGCCGCAAAGATCGAAGGAAGCTCAAAGGCGCGGGCATCGGCCCGAATCAATTCCGCTTCCGGTGCGTTGATACGGGCGAGAACAAGCATCTCCCGCGACCCGTCAATTCCCGTCACTGAGTAACCTCGATCAATGAGGCCTGCGGCAAGCTGCCCCGTGCCGCAGCACAGGTCCAGGATGTGAGACCCGCGCTCGAGGTGCGGGAAGAGAATAAACCTGAATATCTCCAGGACTGGCACACTGAACTCTTCACCCCAGTGCCGGTTGTAAAACCAGGCAAACCGATCGTAATCGGAATAGATATCCTCGGCTTGTTCAGTGGGGCGTTTCATTTCTTGAAAGAATAAAGCTTGGCCGGCCGGTGTGCCCCGTCGGTGCGCGTCTCGTCAAGTTCACGCAGCTGGCCCTGCGCGAGGATTTTCTTGCGAAAATTGCGCTTATCGATCGGCTTCTGCAGGATGATCTCGTAAACGCGTTGCAGCTGCGAAAGGGTGAAGCGCTTTGGCAGCAGCTCGTAGCCGACGGTGGTCCACTCGAGTTTATTGCGCAAACGCCAGACTGCGTACTCGAGTATTCGGTCGTGATCGAAGGCCAAAGGCGGTGGATCGAAGACAGTGCGCCAACCGGCATCGGCGGCATCAGAGGCCGCGACGATGCGCTGCCTTTCCGCATCGACCAAAGCAAAGTAGGAGACGCTGATGACACGGCCGCGGGGATCCCGTTTGGGCTCGCCAAAGGTAAAAAGCTGTTCGAGATAAACATTCTCGACACCGACTTCTTCTTTGAGTTCGCGCGCTGCGGCATCCTCGAGCGACTCATTCATCTCAACAAACCCTCCGGGCAGTGCCCAGCAATTTCGGAAGGGACCCTGTTTGCGGCGAATAAGCAGGACGCGCAAGTCGTTCTCCGCAATCGTGAAGATGACGAGATCGACAGTCACCGATGGGCGAGAATCACCAGATGTTTTCTTCATTGATTCCCGAACAATCCCTTTCGAGCGGTGAGAATCAGGTGCACTTTTTGTCGAAATAAGGAGTCGCGATGAGACTCGGGGTCATCATTGAGCGACCCAAGCCTGCCGAGCCCGATCCTTATCTTAGTGTGAAACCTAAACTAACGGAGTCTTAACCGTCAAGATTGCCGACAGCCGGGCGGTGCCTTGGCTCGGCTTGCAGGAGTTCGCGCAAAGTCCCCAAAAGGCACGACGACGTGAGCCTTCTGTGCAGGTCAAAGGAGCTCTACCTCGAGTTCAGGCTCAGTTGCTTCTTGCTCTGTCTCGATTTTCATCTCACTTGCGAGCAAATTGGTTGGAAGTGGCCTGCCGCGTGAGCGTGTGTGTGAATCGGGGCGGCGGTGGGTAAAGCGTACCGGCGGCCGCTTGCCCTGGAGCCCTTGCAGCTCCTCGAGATCTGCTTCGAGATCGTCGAGCAAACCCAAACTCTGCCTCAGCGCTTCGAGGATCACCCCGACGGCCTGATCCGGGTCGTCGCGCAGACGGTAGTAGACCCAGAGTCCATCCTTGCGATAGCTGACCAGCCCAACGCGACGGAGATAGGCGAGATGGCGTGACACTTTGGGTTGGCTCTGCCCTGTGATGCCAACCAGATCATCAACACAGAGCTCACTGCTGCGGCAAAGGAGATTAATCAGCCTCAAACGGGTCGCGTCGCCGGACGCGCGCAACACCTGAGCCAAACCGGCTAATCGAATTTCTTCCCCCATGCCGAATACACTCTATCTCTCAATCTTTACCCTGTCAATTTATATCCGCCCAAGAGTATGTACTATCCAAACCACTACCAAAAATCAGCAACCTGCATATGTACAAGCCCATATTGGTGCAGCCCATTGACCACTTGAACTAGCTGCCGGTTGTCACCATCAGTTTGTGAACTCCCGCGGGGCAGGTTTGGAGCTCGCCGATTTTTCCGCGCTTTGGCTTTCCGCTCAGCGGTGTCTCCCGACGACCCGTTGGCCCAAAACGCAATGATTATGCCTTTCTCAACCCTGCCATAATTATATATACGGGTACCGATATTTATCTTTTCAGCGCGCGCGACTATCCAAAATCCATATGGCAGAATGCACATATAGCTCGTGTTTGAGATTCGCGCTGCTCGATTCGTGAGTTCATATCTCCCAGATATATAATATTTAGGGCAGGCACAGGCACTGCCAGGTCAGGCGTCTTTCTGCTTTGGGTCCAGCCACTCTCGTAGGCCGTCACCCACAAAGTTGAAGGCCAGCACGGTTAACATCACTGCGAGACCAGGGAAAAGCAGTAAATGTGGAGCCACCCGCAAGTAGGACCGAGCATCGTTTAGCATCGCGCCCCAACTTGCTGCCGGCGGTGGAACTCCGAGGCCCAGAAAGCTCAAGCTCGCTTCGGAAAGCACGGCTCCTGCCATTCCCAGGCTCGCCTGAACGATCATCGGTTGAATCGCATTCGGGAGGATATGTCTGATCAGTATCCGCGCATCACTCGCCCCAAGTGCTCTAGCCGCTGTCACATAGTCAAACTCCCTGACCTTTAGCACCTGCCCCCGTATCAGGCGAGCATAACCAACCCAGCCGATCACCGACAGGGCAAAGATCAGGTTGCCAAGGCTTGGCCCGAGAAAGGCCACCATCGCTATCGCCAACAGCAGACTGGGAAATGCCAGAAAGACATTGAAGAGAAATCCAGAGAAAAATCGATCTATCCAGCCGCCATAAAACCCTGAGAAGGCACCAATTAAGAGGCCGATCAACCCCGAGATAAGCACCACCGTCACACCCACCCGCATCGAAATGCGCGCGCCATAGAGAACCCTTGACAGGACGTCCCGGCCCAGATCGTCCAGCCCAAATGGATGCTCGCGCGTCGGTTTTAACCGCTCGTCGGGTGAAAGCCGCGTGTCCGTCACTAGTTGTGCGCGTGGATCGTGCGGAGCGATCAATGGCGCAAAGATCGCGATCGCAAAGAACACACTGATGATGACGAGGCCAATGACACCAAGACGAGTCATAGCTAATCCAAATTGCGTCGCGGGCTCAATCAACCTTGATGCGCGGATCAAGTAACCGATAGGTGAAGTCCGTCACCAGATTTGCCAGAATGTACGTCAGCGCAATCATGAGAATGCAGCCCTGGACCATCGGGTAATCACGGGAATTGATCGAATCCACGGTCAGCCGACCGAGCCCGGGCCAGCTAAATATTGTCTCTGTGATGATTGCCCCTGCAAGCAGGACTCCAAACTGCAGACCCAGCAGTGTCACAACCGGGATGAGGCCATTTTTCAGGACGTGCTTGTAAACCACGGCTCGCTCGCTCAACCCCTTCGCTCGCGCGGTCCTGACGTAATCCTCACCAAGTTCCTCAATGACGCTAGACCTGATCATGCGAGTGAGGACCGCCGCCAAAGCCGCTCCGAGAGTAACTGCCGGCAGAATTAGGTACTCGGGTCCATATCTCCCTGCCACGGGGAGCCAATCCAACTTGATTGAGAAGAAAAGGATCATGAGCGGCCCAAGGACAAAACCGGGAAGACTTATTCCAAGGAGTGCGACCACCGAAACCAGGTTGTCCAGCCAACGGCCCTGATTATGGCCCGCAGTCACTCCAAGGGGTACGGCTAGGAGTACGGCAACCACAAGACCCGCCAGCGCAAGTTCGATGGTCGCCGGATATCGCGCCACGATCTTCTCAAAGACGCGGTCAGCCGGATTAATAAGGCTCACTCCAAGATCGCCGCGAACCAGCCCACTCCAATAATTCAGGTACTGACGGCTAAGCGGCAAGTCCAATCCCAATTGGCGTTTCAGTTCTCCGACCTGCTCGGCCGTCGCGTTGTCGCCGAGCGCGTTTCGGACCGGGTCGCCGGGCACAATGTGTATCAAAAGGAACACCAGCGTGACCACCGCCCAGACAACGGGCAATGCCAGCAGGAGTCGTTTGACGAGCGCGAGCAGAATCTTTCCCGGGGAAACCGCCATTGCCCGGATGATAGCAGGCACTCAAAGAACTTGAAAGTTTTGCAAAAATCTTCGTTCACTTGGAGATGAACAACGTTTCAGCTATTAGGGGCATCTTAGAGCTGCCGTGAATAAGACGGCAGAGTTAAAAGAATCGGACGAGTTGACGTGGAGGGAGAGGGGGAGACATGGTCACCGCAGGAAATGAAGAAACACTGCAACCCAACAAGACGGGACAAACGAACCAATCGACTGAGGTCCTGACCAACGGATTCGTCGACGCAGCTCCGTTTGAGTTTCCAGAGTTGAAAGAGCAAATTAACTCTATCATTCATGAGGGGCTTAACGACATGTGGCTGCTCCTGACAGGCGAAGAGATCAAGGGCAGGCATCGCAGCGGCGAGAGACGGGACGGACGTCCGATCGGTCTGCTGTGGGGGGATCAGGTCCACATGCTTACATCAAAGCCGACCGCGATTGAAACATTGCGCATCCTCGGCATCGAGATGCTCTAGAAAAGGGGCACCGAACAACAAAGGCTGGCTTGCTGAAGAAGAGAAGGCGGACTCGAATCGAGTTCGTCTTCTCTTTTTTCTTATTCTCAAACACCAGGCTCGGCTGCTATGCGAGGCGGTTTCTCGCGTACATCAGTTCAGTTTGTGGATTTGACCGTGGGCGAGGAGAACCGATATCGGATCATCGCCCCGCCAGGGGCTTTAGGTTCATTGGTGTCTCCTACCCAGGGTGTTGCCCTTGGGCTGTTGGATTGCTGCCCCATTCGGGGCGTGCGCGTGTCATCTCTCCAATGCGAGACGCGTGCCTTCGCCCACACCGACATTTTCAAAACAACTCCGCATCTTCTCGACGAGCGCGAAGAAAGAAGACATTGTCCAGATCGGTGACTTCGATTTTGCCGTCACCTATTCTTTTGAAGTGTGCGGATGTAGGTGACAACCTGCGAGATTTGCTCAGCGGAAAGATCCTTTGCTGGGGGCATCGTCTGACGGCCGTCCCGCATGACGCCATTCTTGATGGAAGTGAAGATCGAATCGTCCGACCTTGAGGCAATGACTGAATCATTCAGCCTGCTGGCCTTCGGTGTCATGTTTTCTCCCACAGGTCCGTCGCCATCGCCTGCGGGGCCGTGACAGATAGCGCAGTTCACTTCATAGAGCGCCTTACCCGTCGGCGAAGGAGCAACCGTTTGTGCAGGAGCAGCTGTTTGCGCAGGAGCAACTGAAGGAGGCTTCGAACATCCCCAATCCACGATAGCAAGCGCTGCGACTATCGCGAACGCCATCAAACCAAGCCCGGTTCTTCGCATCTGAGATTCAACCCCCTGGTTACATTGTCGAGTGGGATACGTCAGATGAATGACGCGGGCACTCCGCATCAGCCTGTCTGTTCGAAGGTGATGTCGAACCGTCGGCCGAACAATTCGGTGAGGAGATCGGCGCGCTCTTCCACTCGATATGTAGTCGTGTCGCTGATCTGAGAGCAGACAGCTGTCAGGTAGACGGTGTCCTCATCAAAGCTGCATTTCAGGCTCTTGACCTTACCCCTGTGATCGCGATCCAGGGCGTCTGCAAGCCGCAGCACGGCAGCCAACCTTCGCACCACCTCCCGATCGTTCTCCGGCAATGCTGAATAGTATGGATGCTTTTGTTTGGGCAGTGAGCTGCGATGATAACGAGCTAGATTAGCGATGATCGCCAGCTCTGACGCCATGAACCCAGTCAGTTCACTGTTCTGGATGAGATACGCCGAATGCTTATTGTGGTTTGTGTGCGCGACAAAGTATCCGATGTCGTGGAGCAGCGCGGCACCCACAAGCAGACGCCGATGCTCGCTCCCAAGCAGGTGCAACGGCCGCAGAGCGTCGAATAATTGTCTCGCGAAGGAGGCTACGAGCAGCGAGTGCTTCCGGTCAGCGCGATAGTGATCGATCATCGAAAGGGCGCCGCGGAGACTTGGATCGCGCTCGAGGTCGGAGGAGGACGACGCCGCAGCCACTGCCCGCCTGGTGAGATACGCGATGATGACGCCTTCGCGCAAAGCCCAATCGCAGGTCGTCAGCGTATCTATCTTGAGCACTTCGAGAAGAGCCTCGAGAAGCTGCCCACCAGGAACGATAATCTCGGCTCTGGCGCGACTGAGTCCCGGGACCTCGGAGCGTGCGTCGAGATCCAGCTCCGCCATCTCTGCATTCAATTCGCGCAGTTCAGAGAGGGAGAGGGGTAATCCGGTCTCCGGAACAGCGGGTAAGCGTTGCTTTTTGGCATGGCGCCGGTGCCAAAGAACCGTTGCGAGAGATGTGATCGTCCCTGACGTTCCGAGACAGGAATCGAATCCGACCGCGGAAATCTCCGGCTCACGATGAGCGATCACCTCACGCAACTCAGCCCGCAGACGACGTAGTTGCTTCGGAGCGATCGGATCACTTCCAAGAAACTGCTCAGTCAGGCGAACGGCCCCGAGAGTGAGCGAGATGAGCACCGATGGTTCGCCGTTCTGCGTAATCGAAAGTTCAGTGCTGCCGCCGCCAATATCGATGCCGAGCAGACGCTCCTTCGCGCGTGGCTTCTGTCTTGCAGCGACTGCAAGCGAAATCAGCCGGGCCTCCTCGATTCCTGAAAGCGTATCAAGGTGAACACCGGTTTCGTCGGCAACTCTCTTGATAAACTGGTCGCGGTTGGTGGCCTCACGCGTCGCACTCGTCGCGGCGGTAATCATCTCGGTGGCGCCAAGTTCGCGAGCCTGACGATTGAACCTGCCGATCGCCTCGACTGCTCTTGCGATCGCGTCGTTGGAGAGTTTTCGATCGCGAGCTACACTGCGGCCAAGTCTAACCATTTCCTTGCCACTGCCGATCACTCGAAATGAAGACTCACCTTCTGTCTCAACCACAACCAGATGAATGGAGTTCGAACCGATATCAAGGGCACCAATGATCATTTAGTCTAGCGCTCTTTCTCGAATTGGCGGGTGGAGTCTTCAGTGACGCTTTGAAAAGGAACGGCACTGGCACTCAGACCGCGATTGGTCGCGATTCTGGCGACGGGTTGCACAAGTGGAGGCGACAGTATCTTCCTTTCAAGCGGATTGCTCCAGCGGGACGGTAGGGTCATGCGCAGCAGGTAGCGACAAATCAGGATGATCGAGAGGAATCCTCCAACGCCAAAGACCACCGGAGTCCGCGTATGTCCTCGATCAATCAGGGCGAGGAAAATCGTTCCCATCGTGACGCACACAAATCCGCAGACGCTGATGAGCGCGATCATCCTGAGCAGTTGCGGTGAGTGCCCTTCTGAACTACCCGAGTTGTGAGACTCTTCGCCGACAATCTCGCGCGCACGATCGACAACGAGCAGGTTCGAACCGCATCGAACACAAAATTTTTGGCTCTTTACATTCTCGGCGCCGCAATCGGGGCAATACATTCGCGTCGCTCCTCTCGCTCCCAATACTCGTCGCGCACTATAGCAGAAGCCCGGCACGACAGGAAGATTCCTGATTTTGGATTTTAGAATTCGGATTTTGGATCACCGCACTTTCGCGTCGCGCGGTAATCCCAAATCCTAAGCCAAATAATCCAGAATCCAAAATCTAAAATCAAAAACCGAAAATCGGACTAGCGCTTCGTGACTTTTACGGGAGAAGTGAGTCGAAAGTTCAATTGAGATTCGGCCGGAATGACGGCGGGATCCCCTCGCGTTGCCATGATGGCGGCGGTTCCACCGCCGCCGCCGACCCCTGCGCCGATCGCAGCCCCCTTACCACCACCCGCGATCGCACCGATCGCAGCACCAATGCCTGCGCCAATCCCGATCTTGACTGCGTCCTTTTTCTTCGTCGATTTGGCCTCTTTAATGTATTGCGAAGTTGAAATGGGAACCGTGCGCCCATCGGCAAGCTGGAGACTTCTCAACTTGACGGAAATCGACGCAACCCCCTTGATGCGGCCGCCGGGGTCGCTGTTAGAAACGACTCCTTCGACCTGGGCGCCTTTTTTGGCAATCACCCAGTCGCCATCAACAATCGGGTTGGCGAGCGAGGCGACGAAGACATCGCCATTCTTGCTCGTCTTTGATGAGAGCGAGTTGGCAGTGTAAATCGCCAAAGTGCGTCCGGGTGTCAGCGTAAAGGTACGCGGGGGAGGAGGCGGTGGCGTCACCACGGCCGCTCTTTCCTGCGCTGGCGCCACAGGCGTGGTCGCAGCAGACGAGGAGGAGGAGCCGGCAGCATTCCCCGCAGGCGATTTCGTGGTGGATGTCATGGAGGGTGAAGAAGAGCTCCCGGACATCGACGGAACATCTGCAGCGGCGGCAGCAGTCGGGGACACCGATGGCGACGGGCTTGCCTGAGTGACCGGCGCGACAGGCGGCTGCGTGCAGCTCAACTGACTAAAGACGAAGGCAAGCCCGAGCAAGCCAACTGGCAGGGTGGTTCTGATCTTTTCCGTGATGGCATTCATTCTGTTCTCCTTTGCAATCCCTAAGCGGTTCCGGCTCACTCTTCGCATCACCTTTCTCGCGTGGCTATGAACATGGTAACGTCGAGGAGCTTTCCAGTCGTTGCATTCTCGGGGCTCAGGTCTCATTCTCTGCGCGATCCGGTCAGTTCGCAACGTCTCGAGCAGGCGAGCAAATAATCGGTAATTCGCCCCAGCGACCTCATGTGATCCGAGACAAGCCCTCACGCTTTCACTTGACGAGTGCGTCCCTTGAAGTGTAAAGTTCCGTCATTGAGTTGGTCGTGGTGATTTAAGGCAACTTGCTCCACGTTAAAAAAGAGCTAAAGAGCCCTGAGGTACAAGTTTTCCAAAAACGCCTCGCGCTCAATAGCGCGGGGCGTTTTTGATTTTAGTGCCTCGTGCGTTTTTTGAAAAACCGAGAGTGGCCATTTAAGCGACTTGCTCCACTATAAAAACTGCTAAAGAGCTCAGGCACCTGAAAAGGCCCGACGCTATCTTTGGCGTCGGGTCTTTTCCTTTTTCGGGCCTTTTTTCGAGTCTTTGTTTGGGCAACAAGCGACGCGGTCCTCTCCGGAGAAGATCATGGTTTCTTTCAAGGATCAGGTGATTCTGATCACTGGTGCTTCCCGCGGGATTGGCGCGGCGGCTGCCCTTCAATTTGCAGCAGCGGGCGCTACCGGGATTGCCATCAACTATCGTAGCAATGTGGAGGCGGCTTCAGCCATTGCTGCCGATGTCGAGCGATTCGGGTCGAGGTCACTCACCATCGCGGCTGATGTCTCCCGATCAGACGAGGCACGATCACTCGTCGATCAGACATTGAAGCACTTTGGACGACTCGATGTCGTCGTTGCCAATGCCGGTGTCTGGCCGGCGGAGGAGCGCGCGGTCTTTGATATTGGCGATCAACAGTGGGATCGAACGTTGCGAACGAATCTCAGCGGTGTTTTCTACGTTTGCCGTCGAGCTGCGCAGGTCTTTGTCGACTCGCGACGTGGAAACATCGTCACCGTCAGTTCGACCGCGGCGCAGCGCGGCGAAGCCCTGCATTCCGACTATGCTGCTTCAAAGGGAGCAATCGTCAGCTTCACCAAGTCTCTCGCGAGTGAGCTCGGTGTTTACAACGTTCGGGTCAACTGCGTCGCGCCAGGCTGGGTAGACACGGAGATGTCGGCTTCGGCACTTCGAACGGACGAGCAGTCGCTGAAGCGCATCACGGACGCGATTCCGCTTCGTCGCGTCGCATCGGCTGAGGACATCGCCGCTCCGATCGTCTTTTTAGCCTCCGACATGGCACGTCACATCACAGGTGAAGTGCTCAACGTCAACGGGGGCTCCGTTCTTTGTGGTTAGGCTGGTTTTTTGTTGAGCTGGAGGAAACGAAAGTGAGTTACGTCAAAGGACTGAAATGTCGTGAGTGCGGTAAACCATATCCGGTGGAGCCGCTGGCTATTTGTGAAGATTGCTTCGGCCCGCTTGAAGTCGACTATGACTATGAGGCGATCCGTGAAAAACTGAGCCGCGAGGAGATTGCATCGCGACCGCGCACGCTCTGGCGCTATCACGAACTACTACCGCTTGATGGAGCGCCAACGGTTGGGCTGCAATCGGGTGGGACTCCGTTGATTCGCGCTGAGCGACTGGGTCGGGTCCTCGGCATTGATGAGCTGTACATCAAGAATGACGCCGTCTCGCATCCGACGCTCTCCTTCAAGGATCGCGTAGTTGCCGTCGCCTTATCGAAGGCTCGAGAGTTCGGTTTCAAGGCTGTCGGCTGTGCGTCGACTGGCAACCTCGCAAACTCTGTTGCCGCCAATGCCGCTGCAGCCGGGCTCCCCGCCTACATCCTCATCCCTGAGGATTTGGAGAAGAGCAAGATCATCGGCACCCAGATTTTCGGTGCCAATGTAATCCCGGTTCGCGGAAACTACGATGATGTCAATCGTCTCTGCAGCGAGATCGCGGGGCGCTATGGCTGGGGGTTCGTCAACATCAATCTGCGACCGTTCTATGCAGAAGGATCGAAGACATTCGGATTTGAGATAGCCGAGCAGCTTGGCTGGAAGACTCCCGACGCGGTTGTCGTCCCGATGGCTGGTGGAGCATTGATCTCCAAGATATTTAAGGGATTCAAGGAGTTTGAGCGGCTTGGTTTTATCGATTCCGCCGAAACGAAGTTCTTTGGAGCGCAGGCGACCGGCTGTAATCCGATTGCGGCAGCGGTCAAAGCGGGGACGCGAGACATCAAGCCGGTCAAACCCAACACAATCGCCAAATCGCTCGCGATCGGCAACCCAGCCGACGGCTACTTCGCAAGCGGCGTCATCACCGAAACTGGCGGGTGGTCGGAGGACGCGAGCGATCCCGAGATTCTCGACGGGATCAAGCTGTTGGCAACGACCGAGGGAATTTTCGCCGAGACGGCGGGCGGGACAACGCTCGCAGTAACGCGCAAGCTGATCGCGCAGGGGAGAATCAAATCGACGGATCGCGTCGTGATCGCGATAACCGGCAATGGTCTCAAGACGCAGGAGGCACTGAAACTTCAAGAGCTTGAGTCAATCGAACCGAGGATGGCGGCATTCGAAGCGTTGCTTGGACAGCAGCGTTCGGTAGTCGCGGCCTGAAATGCAGTATAGGAGATAAGCGATGCCACAGATGGTAATCATTCCGACACCTTTGCGCAGGTTTACAAATGGAGTCGAGACCGTTGAGGTTGAAGCGACGACAGTAGCCGCGATATTCGACGAGTTGGATGAGAGATTTCCGGGGATTCGTGAGCGATTGTGTGAATCGACCGGGGAGTTGCGAAGATTTATCAACGTTTACGTCAACGGAGAAGATATTCGCTTCCTGGATCGGCTCCACACGAGCGTCGCTCCGGGCGCGGAGGTGTCGATTGTTCCCGCCATTGCGGGCGGCTAACGGCCAAGCAGCGGGTCCTTACCTTTTGATTCGGCTTATCCGCCGGGCGCTAAGAACCTCACTGGTGTACATCGGCGTGGCCTGATTCAAAATGGTGTGCTGAATCATGATCAGTAGCTGGTCGTCCCGCCCTCTAAAATTGCCGCTGAGCGGGTAGTTGCCGGTTTGAACCACGACACCATCCCTCACGAGGTTCCAGAACTTTTTCTGCGTCACCCAGTATTCCTTGCCATTCTGACAGACGATGAGCGCCGTCTTCTTGACTTGCATTCTTTGATTCTGACACGCGAGCATCGGAGCAGCAAGAGGGCAGTTGCCAGTTGCCAGTTGTCAGTTGGTAGGAAGACGCGATGGCGTTCGTAGTACCGCCTTTAGGCGGAATCTCGCGATTTCGAGACATTCTC
>JBDTUW010000023.1:0-14353 GCA_040007555.1 Acidobacteriota bacterium
CTCTTCATCGAGCCGCACGCTTCCTTTGCGGCGGTCGAGCAATCCAACGCTGCCGTGGAGAAGAACGCGACCTTGCTTGCCGACCTCAACAAACTCGGCGAGGACGATAGCGCCTTGATCACGGGTTCCAGTTCGATGATGGCGGTTCTCAATGAAGAGCTAAGCCGGCCCAGCCCGAATCCCTTTCCAACCATGAGGTACTTCATGGTAACGACCTATCGAGTCAAACCTGGCCACGCCCCGGAGTTCACGGAATTCCGCAAACTACTCAAATCGGTCAACGAGAGCGGCAAGACTTCAAACTATTATCTCGTCTATCAGGTGGTATCAGGGTCACCCTCCGGAACATACCTGCTGTTGCGCGCGCTGAAGTCGCTTGCGGAGCTGGACCCGGACCCGAATCAACGTTCCATGGCCGAGTTGCTTGGGCCGGAGAATCAACGAAAGCTCAATGAACTCGCCGCGAGTTTCATGATATCAAGTGAAGCTGCACTCTATTCAATTAGCCCTGAAATGAGCTATGTCCCCAAGGAATTCGTCGCCGCCGATGCGTTCTGGGGAGCCAAGCCCAAACCACCCTCAAAATCGGCTGTGAAGAAGGAAGCCAAGGCGGCTGGAGGTACACAATAAAAAGCGCTAAGGCTTGGTCGCAACGCATCGGTAGAAGCAGCGACTTGCCATCCCCAGGATTCTGACAGCGGGCATTATTTAGTTCTGTAGGTGGGGATGGTGAGTCGCGGCAACAATCTGGGCGAATGCGCTCACACCTGAGATCTGCATCGAGCCCACAACTGTAAACTCAGGTCGCCCCGTTTGAGGACGAAAACGATATCGCTGAAGTCTTCGTCATTCCTCGCAATCGCTTTCTTAAGCGTTTCGAACGATTCCGCGCCGTTTTTCCTCAACGCATCCTGGAACAATGAGTCAAAGAAGTGTTCTTCCTCTTGAGGTTTTGTTCTCTTCTAGTGGCCAGAAGTATGCCTTTTCGCGCAGTATCCGTTGGCGTGCAATATCTCAACATTTATGTCCCAACACGATTCGGGCATCAACTCGCTGCCACACATTTCCTTCCCGGAAGAGTCTCCTTGAAATTTCTTCGCTGCGTTCCATAATGATCTCCCTCCTTGTGGACTATGCTGTTATTTCATATTCAACGACAAGGCATTAATCGCGCGAAAGAGTTACCGATGCTCAGGATTCGATTGCTCCTTATTCTATTCACCATTGTGCTCTACGCATCCTGCCGCGGGGCATCCAACAAACCTCCCGTTGGCGAGTGGGATGCCTCGGTTGTTACGCCTTCCGGGGGGCGTGTGGACTTTCGTCTGCGACTCGAAGCGACGCCCAGCGGAATGAAGGGTTTACTCGTCAATGGCGACGAGAGCAACGAATCAACGAGCGGTTCGTTCGATGGCAATGTGCTCCGCCTCGGGTTCGATTACTACGACGCAAAGTTGGAGGCGACACTCCGCGGCGATCAACTCGAGGGCTCGTTCACGCGGCAATGGAGGCATGAGACGCTTGCGAGAAGTTTCGCTGCGCGACGAGCACAGCCGAGGGACATGGTTCCAGCCGGGGAATTCTCACGATTCAAGGGCAACTGGGTCATCCGCGTTACTGAACGAGGAAAGGAGCAGCTCTCGGAACTGTCGTTAACCGAAGGGGCGGGTGAGATTCGGGCGACGGTTATGAGTCTCAGCGGTGACTGGGGGACATTCACCGGTCGCATCGAAAAAGGTGACCTCGTACTCACACGGTTCGACGGTATCAATGCGCGTCTGCTTCGCGCGCGGCAGAAGGATGATCAAATCGAAGGCATCATCGATATGGGTACTCGCGTCGCGCCCGTCGAGTTCAAAGGCGAGCGAGCAAATGCTGCCAATCTCAGCAATCTGCCGGATCCGGCGACGGCGACAAGAATGCGCAATCGCTCGGAACCGTTTCATTTCAGTTTCGTCGACTTCGACGGCAACCTTCTGGCTTCAACTGATTCCCGTTTCACCGATAAGGTGGTAATCGTCACGATCACTGGCAGCTGGTGTCCAAATTGTCACGATGAAGCACCATTTCTTCAGGAGTTGTACGACCGCTATCATGGTCAAGGCCTCGAAATCATTGGGCTGGCATTCGAATACACTGGTGATGCGGGTCGCGACGCCGAGCAGGTTCGCAGCTTCGCGCGACGTCACAGACTGACATTTCCGATTCTCCTCGCCGGTACGACCGACGAAGGCGATCTCCTGCGAAAGCTTCCTCAGATCGAAAACTTCAGCGGCTACCCCACAACTATCTACATTGGAAGAGACGGCCTGGTGAAACACATCCACGCCGGCTTCGAAGGCAGGGCAACCGGGGAACGATTCACAAGGCTCAAGGTGAAGATTGAAGAGACTGTGAAGAGCCTGCTGGCTGAGTAGGCGCCGCGGCAGGCATTGCCCTCGTGCTGCGCCTCAGGTCCTCATCCCAAGCAACCCCTGGCTGACCCACTCAAGCCCTTTCCGGAGATGTTTCTCTTTGCCGCCATAGCCGAGTCGAAAGAATTTGTCGAGACCGAAGTGAGCTCCTGGACAAAGCAGTACGCTGCATTCGCGACGCAACTCTTCGACAAGGTCTTCGGAACTCCGCGGCAGGTCGTACTGAAAAAGTGCGATCGCCCCGGCGCGCGGCCGCTCCAGCCTGAGAAAACTATGCGGTCGCGACCATTCCGAGACAATCTCAAAATTGGTCTCGAGAATCGACCGCGTCCGCTGGAATATTCGCTCCCTTGTCTCAGGCTCAAGGACTCGCTGGGCCACCCTGTCACTGAGCGTCGCCGGCGCAATCGTCGTGTAGTCACGATAGGACCAGAGAGATTCCGCGACTTGTTCGGGCGCTACGATCCATCCCAGCCTCAGCCCGGGAAGACCGTAGGCCTTGGAGAGCCCATTGGTAACGATGATGCGATCGTAGTCCTCATTCCAGAACGACGTCGTAATTTCGCCAGCATGCTCGGCGCCTTGATAGACCTCGTCCGCGATAATCCACGTGCCATAACGAGATGCGGCGTCGATAATTGCCGATCTGTCTTCCGCGTTGAGAATTGCGCCGGTCGGGTTATTTGGGTTGCAAATCGCTATCGCCCTGGTTTGAGGCCCGAGATGACGTTGAAGGTCGTCAAGGTCTGGCCTCCAGCCGTTTTCGAGACGGAGATTGAAGGGGTGCACCTGACCCTGCCAGATACTGCCTAGACCGTATATCTGCAGGTAATTGGGGAGCATGACGATCAGCTCATCACCCGGCTCAAACAATGCCCACATCGAAACGAAGTTTGCTTCCGAAGTCCCATTCGTGACCAGTATGTTATCTGGCGTGGCCTCCGGATAGAGGGCCGCGATGCGCTCACGCAGAGCGAGAGTGCCGTTTGTCTGGCTGTACCCAAGCTCGTACTCAATGAGACGCTCCAGACTCTCCGGTTGGCCGTTGAAGACCTCCTTCAGAGACAGTGGATGCACCCCGCTTTCCGAAAGGTTGTAGTCGACAAGATTCTCCCATAGCGATTGGTTGCGTTCGAGTTGGAAAATCGGAATTTTCATATTAACCACGTGAGCCGGGCCGATTCGAGGCACCATTGTGATGCTCGTCTTTAGGTTCGTTTTGGGGTTTGTGTCCGCTCGGTCGCCTTTCTCACCTTGCGACACTCTGCGTGTGAGTTAAGCGAGAAGCTTCGCGGCGGCTTCATCGACCATCCAGAGAAGGCTTCCATCCACAGGATGGATCAACTGGCTGGGATAGCGTTCGGGATCGCGTTCGCCCTCAAGAACGCTCTTCAACGGCTCTGCCTTGTCGGCTCCACTGACGAGAAATCTGACATTGCGCGCTGCGTTTATTGTGGGAACAGCCAGCGTCAGACGGTGAGTCTTGAGCTTCGGGACATAATTCGGCACAACCACTCGATCGGTCACTCGAAGCGCCTCAGTTCCGGGAAAGAGCGACGCCGTGTGACCATCCGCGCCCATCCCCAGGAAGACAAGGTCGATTGCGGGAAACCCCTCCCTGGTATCGCCCACTCCCAGCAGGGTATTCGAGTAAGCAGCTGCGGCAGCCTCAAGATCCGGATTGTCGGCAGGCATGCGGAAGATATTCTGGTCGGGAACCGGAACCAGTGAAAGCAGTGTCGTATAGGCCATATGATAGTTGCTGTCGGGGTGGTCCGCGGGGACAGTTCGCTCGTCACCCCAGAAGAAGAGAATCGACCCCCACGGGACGGTTTCCCGAAAGGGCTCAGCGGCAAGCGCCTCGAACATTGCCTTCGGAGTTGACCCCCCGGAAAGGGCCACAGTGAAGCGGCCACACCCGAGGACGTATTGATCAGCAAGCCGTGCGAAGCTGCGCGCCGCCTTCAGCGCCAGCTCTTCCGGCCCACTGTAGACACGAACGCCGGCTCTGGTGCTCTTGAGTATCCTGGTCGTCATCTCGTTACTCTCTCCGATGCCAAAGTCCCGCTGCAAAGTCAGGGCACGTCCCTAAAGCTTATCGGTCCCGAGCACATATTTGCTGATTCCCTTTGCCCACCCATCATCATCGTTTGAGGCAGTCACAAAGCGGGCGCGCGAGCGAACTTCGTCAACAGCCTGCCCCATCGCGATGCTCAAACCCGCTTCCTTGAACATCTCGACATCGTTTGGCCCGTCGCCGATGACGGCGACTTGGGCAGGTGAAGCTGCATACAAGCTGGCAAGACGGCCGACAACGGAGCCCTTGTGCCATCCAAATGACGTGATGTCGAGAAAGCGTGGTTTCGAGCGCGATGCGGAAATCTTATCGCCGAGTTCCGCTTTGAGGCGTTGCTCCGCCTTCCGGACATTCTCGGGTTTTCCGACGACCGTCAATTTGTTGAGTGAGCGTTCCAACTGCGCTGCGTAACCCTCGAAAGCAGCCTCAAGACCGCTGGTGTGTTCTTCGCGGGCGACAAACGCCGTCCTTTTACCCGCCCACCAATCCCGCAGATCATAGAGCCAGACATCGAGATCAAGCTCATCAGCGACAGCCTTGACCCGCGCTGTTATCGTCGGAGGGATAGTGCCTTCGGCGAGCGTTTTTCCCTGAGCAGTCACTATCAGTGCACCGTTGAATGCCGCGAACGCAGAAACCAGACCTAGTTCCGCGGCAATCGGGATAACGGCTCGCGGTGGTCGAGAGCTCGCGAGAGAGAGCCCAATCCCCCTCACTCTCAGTTCCGCGGCGACAAGCAGCGTAGCGTCGGTTACTTCGTGATTTGAAGTAATGAGAGTCCCGTCGATATCAGAGATGACGAGTGTGATTCCGTTCATACCGTGAGCACCCCTGGACCCGGCTTGATCAGGATGTCATAAAGGCGCCGCTGGCGCTTCTGCGCTCGCTGGAATGCCTCATGAAAGTTTGGACGGCTCTCGAACGCCGTTCCAAGCGGTGCTGGAACGTCCGCAAAGTCTTTAATCCATCCGAGGGCTTGAAGCGCGAGGAGTGCTGCGCCTCGACTTGATGCCTCCGGCGCCGTCGAAGCGATCACCGGCACACCGATGACGTCTGCCATCATCTGCGTCCACACCTTGGAGCCAAGTATGCCTCCACCGGACGCGATCAGGCGGGTGTTGGTTGGCAGCTCACTGCGCAAGAGGGCGTAGATAGCTGCAAATCGATAGGCGACGGCCTCGAGCGATGCCCGCAGGATGTCGAGCGGGCGAGTGCCAAGGCTCATGCCCACTATGCTTGCGCGCGCATAGTCCGCCCAACCGGTGCTCCGCTCCCCGGAGAAAAAGGGCAGCACGGTCAGCCCGTGCGAGTCTGGCTGCATACTGCCCAGCTCAGCGTCGATTTTGTCCGGCTCAAGCTGCAGCGTACGTCGACACCAGGCAAAGACGTCGCCGGCGTTTGAAAGCGCGCCACCCATGACAAAGTGCCGGTGATCTGCGAGGTAGCACCACAATCCGTCTGGAATGCGCACCGAGTCCGCCTCCCAGCAGATACGCATGGCCCCTGATGTCCCGACATTGATGGCAACTCGCTCCGTCGACGTGCAGCCTGAACCGATATTGCTCGCGGCGCCGTCCCCAATCGCCGGAACCCACGGTACATCTTTGAGCATGGGCCAGCGCTCGGCGAATTCCCGACGCAAACCCGACAGCGTCTCGCCAGCCTCAGCAAGCTCTGAAAGGCGCTCCGGTCCGATCTCGAGTTCAGCAAGCACCTCGCTGTCCCATCCGCGGGTATTGGGATTGAGCAAGCCGGTGCCCGAAGCCATCGAGAGACTGCACAGAGCTCTCCCGAAAAGCCGCTCGTAAAAGTACTCCCCAATCGAGACCCAGCGGGCGACGCGGACAATCAAGTGCGGCCGCGTCCGACGAAGCCAGCGGATTTTTGCAGGGTAGTAGCTGGCGTGCGGCAAAGCCCCGGTTCGCGAATGGAGCCAGGCGCGACCCGGATCTGCGGCAAGAGCCGCGGCGTCGTTGGCGCTTCGTGTATCGCTCCAGTTATAGAGCGGAGTCACTGCGCGCCCATCTGCACCGACACCGATCAAGCTGTGCCAGAAGGTGCAACAAGCTACACCGGTCAGAGCTGATTCAAAATGCGGAATGAGGCCGGATGCCTCCGCGAGCGCTTCATCCAGGACCCTGCCCAGGATGTCGACCAGTTCATCCGCATCGATTTCAACGCCCCCATCCTGGGTGACGTCCATTTGGTACCCAACCCGGCCCTCGATTCCCTCAACCAGGCGTCCCTCGACATCGTAGACAACGGCGCGCGCCGAGGACGTGCCCAGATCGAGCGCGAGGATCAGGGGATGTTTTGCGTCTGGAGGAGAGACAATCGACATAGCGGGGGCCTGCAGGGCCTTCTCTTCTTTTTCCGCCAATTCTCAAGCATACTTCGAGGACTGTTTGGCGCGAGCATTCTAGCGCCGGTCCACTGGTGATGGCAATCTGGGGTCGAAGCTGAAAATCAAGACAAGGACGATGGGGGGCATGGCAGTTTCAAGATGAAGGTGCTTTCTGTTTTTGGAACACGACCCGAGGCGATCAAGATGGCGCCCGTCGTGAAAGAGCTTGAGCGAAGAAACGCCGTGCTGGAGAGTCTTGTTTGCGTCACCGCACAGCACCGGCAAATGCTCGATCAGGTCCTCGATTTGTTCGCGATTCGGCCTGATTTCGATCTCAACGTGATGCGCGAGAATCAGTCTCTGGCCGAGGTCACGGCGAATGTTCTGACTGGTCTCGATGAGGTCATCGCGCGAGCTGAGCCCGACTGGATACTGACACAGGGTGACACTACAACAGCGATGGTTGCGACCCTGGCCGGTTTCTATCGAGGAGTACGAGTAGGTCATGTCGAGGCAGGGCTGCGAACCTGGAACAAGCTTCACCCGTTCCCCGAAGAGATTAACCGGAAGATTGCTGATGCGGTCTGCGATCTGCATTTCGCACCAACCGAAACGGCGAGAGAGAATCTGAAGCGGGAGGGGATTGACCCGGCCTCGATCAGCGTCACCGGAAACACCGTCATCGACGCTCTGCTCGACGTTGCGGAGAGGAGCTACGACTGGTCTTCAGGTCCGTTGGCTGGTATCTCCCGCGAGAAGCGGCTCATTTTGGTGACGGCACATCGGCGGGAGAGCTTTGGGGCGCCCTTACGCAGCATCTGCGCAGCGCTCTGCGATATCGCTGCTCGAGGTGATGTGGAAATTGTTTACCCGGTTCATCTCAACCCAAATGTGAGGAGTGTCGTTGCGGAGGTCCTCGCCGGCCAGCAAAACATTACACTCACCGAGCCGCTTGATTATCTGCCGCTGGTGCAACTGATGAAGCAGTCGTCTCTGGTGTTGACAGATTCCGGCGGATTGCAGGAGGAGGCACCGGGACTTGGAAAACCGGTTCTTGTCATGCGCGAGACAACTGAGAGACCCGAGGGGGTCGCGGCAGGCACGGTCAGACTTGTCGGCACTGATCGCGGCACTATCGTCGAGGAGACGATGCGTCTTCTCGATCATCCGGACGAGTATCAGCGGATGTCACAAGCAGTCAATCCGTATGGAGACGGCAAGGCGAGTCAGCGAATAGTGCAGATCCTGATCGAAGCCCAGTCTGCCTGATGCAAGCCGGCCAGAAGGTGCAAATCAGCATGTTAATGCGAAGAATCTCTCGTGCATACCATCTTGATCAGGAAGAAGGTTGCAAGATGAGAGTTATCTTCCTACACTCTTCACCGCTCGTTGCCGGGGTGGTGGAATGGCAGACACAGAGGACTTAAAATCCTCTTCCCCAAAAGGGAGTGCGGGTTCGAGTCCCGCCCTCGGCATCTTTTCAGACCTACCTTGATCTCCGATGGAGGCAAATGGATACCAGGATTCGAGTGCAGCTCTCAGTCATGATGTTCGCGCAGTTCTTCATCTGGGGCGCGTGGTACGTCACGGCACCCAACTATCTTGGGACGATCGGTTTTAAGGCCGAAGATTTCGGTTGGACTTATGCGGTCGGACCGATTGCCGGAATGATCTCCCCATTCTTTGTTGGGATGGTCGCCGACCGATTCTTCCCAGCGCAGCGGGTTCTAGCGGTCATGCACCTGCTCGGAGCGGCGATCATGTATGGGACGACGCTCATGATGCAGTCGGCGACTCCTTCGCCAGACCTGATCAATCTCGCGCTTTTCGGGTACACATTGACCTTCTTCCCCACCCTTGCGTTAACCAACACGCTGGCAATGAAGAACATGACAACTCCCGAGAAGGAGTTTCCGCTGATTCGCGTCTTCGGCACGATCGGTTGGATTGCAGCCGGATTGGCGCTGTCGTGGGTCGGTTGGGATAAGAGCATTGCCATGTTTCACCTGACGGCTGGCGCCGCTCTGGTGCTTGGGCTCTACAGCTTTACCCTTCCGGATACACCGCCCGTGAGTCAGGGGAAGGTTTCGATTCGGCAGATTCTTGGTCTCGATGCAATCGTTTTGCTCAGGGATCGATCGTATCTGACATTCGTTCTGTGCTCGCTTCTGATCTGCATTCCACTGGCGTTTTACTACCAGATCACCAGTCGGATCGTCGAGATGAGTGATTTGCCGATTGGGCAGACGATGTCCTACGGTCAGATGTCGGAAATCTTTTTCATGCTGATCATGCCCTTCTTTTTCGTCAGGCTGGGCGTGAAGTGGATGTTGGCCGTCGGGATGCTGGCATGGGTCGTCCGGTACGGACTCTTCGCGATCGGGGCGCCGGCGGGCATCCGATGGATGATCATCCTCGGGATCGTACTTCATGGAATCTGCTATGACTTCTTTTTTGTGACTGGGCAGATTTACACAGATCGCATCGCACCGAGGGAAATACGCGCTCAGGCTCAGGGTCTGCTGGTCCTCTTTACGCTCGGGATCGGGATGGCGATTGGGGCGAAGGTTGCAGCGGTGGTGGAGGCGCAACACACTCCACCCGCCTCGCGGGCATTCGCCGATCAGGTTGTCGCGAAAAACGCTGAGATCGAGCGGGTAAGGCAACGCCTCCCAGGCCTGACTGATCCGGGCTCGCCGGAGCGCATCTCACTCGACCGCGAGATCGCTCAACTCGAGGGCGAAAAGAACGAGCTGCGGCGATCGGAACTGAGGGCGATTGAATGGAAGCCGTTGTGGGCAAAACCGGCTATTTTTGCAGCGATCATCCTCGCATTGTTCCTGGTACTCTTCCGGGACAATTCTCAAAAGAAACCAAAGACCGGCGGTGCCGTCGGCGTGACTGCGGGAGGAAAGGTTTGAAGGGCATTCTCTTTTGTATCCTTGGTCCGTCTCTGTTCCTGGTCGCTTGCTCAGGGCCAGAGGGGCCACGTCCAGCCGCGCCAGCAACGAGTCACGCCACAGCCACACCGGATCGATCCGGTGCAAACAATTCAACCATTGCAGTCGCGCATGGCGGAGGCGAGGGGCCAACGGCAAAAGGCTCGACAGGAGCAGTCCAGGGAGAGGCGGGGACTCAAACAGCTGGCGGATTGATGTGGACGCTGCCCCGGAAATGGGGAATAGGGCCCGAGCGGCCGATGCGGGCGGCTACCTACAAAGTGCCAGCGGCAGATGGGGATAGTGATGATGGGGAGTGTGCGGTCTTTTTTTTTGGACCGGGTCAGGGTGGGACTGTTGACGCGAATATCGACCGTTGGATCGGGCAGTTCGAACAGCCTGACGGACGGAACTCATCCGAGCGTGCCAAGCGACAGACTCAAACTGTTGGTGGACTGAGCGTCACCACGGTAGATCTGACGGGAACGTACGCGGGAGGGATGGTGGGTGGAGGATCTGGGAAAAAGGCAGGATACCGGCTTCTGGGAGCAATCATTGAGGGTCCACAGGCTGCGGTCTTCTTTAAGTTCACGGGGCCCGTTAAGACTGTGGCTGCGGCGGAAGCGGATTTTCAGGGAATGCTCAAGTCGCTCAAACGCTGATTACGCGCAGGAACTGCGGCAACACCAGACGGCCCTTTTGACGAGTTATTAGGCACGCAGGCGCACAGGGTGGCCGCCGGGAGAGCTACTTTGTCTTCGCTTTTGCGGCACCGAACGAGCGAACGTGTTTGACGAGCGCCCGAACGTCGGTTGCCGAGAGAACTTCCTTGAAGCCGGGCATGATGCCGGCGCCGACGTTTATCACCTCGGTAATCCGCTTATCTGTTCGCGCGGTTTGCCACTTTGCATCGGCGAAGTTGGGAATGTCGGGCAGACTCGTAATGCCCTTACCGTCCTCGCCGTGACATTTTGCGCACTGGTTGTGGTAGACAGACTTGCCATCGACGGGTTTCGTCTTTCCCTGGGCGGAGACATCACCGGTTGGCCGTATCGCCACGATTCCAAGGATAATAGCTGCTAGGAGTGCCAAGAGTGACGAGATTTTCTTCATGAAGCCTTAATTTCTCCCGGCTCGCGGCGCCGTGCATCCGTTCCGGTCTCCGCCGCTTGAGCTTATCAATCTGAAATAGGTTTAAGGTCTCGGGGGAAGCTCATCCTAAAGCCAGTTTCGCCCTAAATCAAGCGCACCAGCGGAATTTGACCCGAGTTGTGCCCGAACCGGATGAATTTTCGCCCTTCGAGGACGACGCGCAAGCTTCCGTTTGTGCTATACTGCGTACTTACTAAAACTTGCAAGGGGTGAAACAAGGTGACATTCAGAGACGGCAGTAAAGTCATTTACCCGCGTCTGGGTATTTGCCGGGTAGCGGGAGTGGTCGAGCAAATCATTGGCGGAAAGTCAGTTAAGTTCTACTCTTTAAAGCCAGTCGATCATCACGACAGCACTCATATTCTGGTTCCGGTCAACAAGGTTCGTGAGGTTGGAGTACGCCGGCTGATTGATCGAACCGAAGTCCCTAAGTTATTGCGTTTCCTGGGAAAAGACATTGAGGTTGCGACGGATCATCGCAAGCGAAACGCCCGAAATGCCGAGAGAATCTCATCTGGCGAGATATTTCAGGTCGCCGATTCTCTGAAGACGATGGTGAAACTCGGCAAGGGAAAGACCTTATCCCCGGAAGAGCAACAAACGCTGGCTCGAGCACGTCAACTCCTGATCAACGAGATTGCGTACGTGACGAAATTGTCTCAGGACGAGGTTGCCGACCTGATTGATCAGGCTCTTGCCGGCAAACGTATGCGTACTAAGAAGATCGCGGCATAGGACGACTCGGCTCCCAAAACCGCAATTTCCCCCTCCCTATCGACCTCTTTTTCCATTTTTCCCCGACCAAGTACCCGCATTCCCTCCCTGCCTACGGCTGGGGAGTTTCTAATCCTATCCGTAAGACACTTGCGCCCAGTCTCACAATCACGTGATTGAGGCGTCCGCGGTGATCAGGATTGCAACAATATCTTGTGGCATCCCTTAGACATGGACACCACGAAGCGTGTAAAGCGTTTCGCTGAGCGCTAACCCTGTCTCATCCCGATTTTGATCTTAAGACTGCTCTTAAAGGAGCAGGTTGCGCATGAAGTTTCATCTGTGAAACTGTTGAAAAAAAAAGGTTTACAGCTTTTACGTTCCGTGATAATTTGTTTCATGCGTCAGACGGGTGGCGCGAAGAAGGGCGGGCTCGTACGGGCAGCGGGAACTGTGAAAACAGGCGAGCCAGGCAAACAACTCATTCCTCGATTTTTGTGAGTCGGTTGACCGACTCGAGAGTAAAGAACATTTTTGGAAGTTTTGGAGGTGTCGCTTTGAAACCGGTCGGCAATTCGTCCGTCACACGTGTCAATTATTCAGAGGCTGTGGCCGCGCGGATCACCTGGCGCGGTCTATACATACCTAACTATGTATGGCTGGCTATGGTTATGGTCGCCGCCCTCGCCATTTCGGCCTCCACCGCGCTCCGTTCGCGCGAGCAGGCCCGGAATGCGGAAATCTCGTATCAACAGACTGCAGAGCGAGTTAAGCAGTTGCAGTTTGATAATCAGCGTATCCGCGAGCGCATCAAACAGCTCCGCGACGATCCGCGCGCCGCCGAGCAAGCTGCCCGTGAGCAGCTAAACTATCTGCGACCAAACGAGGTTGCGGTCAAGCTCAAGTAAAGGCCAGGTACCGAAGTCAGTCTCCGTTTGGCAGCCCCAGCCAAACGGAAGCGCCATTTCCCGGCCACCCTTGGCCCCTCCTGCAGTTTCTCCACTTATCGGCCTGTAAACCGGTCACCCCTTAAGGGCGGCCCTGTCACGGACTCGTCTGACACCCACATTGGTGGCGGAGTACCTTAAAGGAAGACGAATTAGAGCTCCCCAAGGGATGAACCCGTGTGTCCGTTCTTTCTGGCAACTTCCTGCGCAAAAACCCGCCGCTCGTAATCGGTGGCGAGGCTCTCAAGCAGAAGTTCTGCCCGGCGCATTCGTTCCTGACTGCTAACGAGTTCCAGCAGTTCCTGCTTTTCCTCCATCTCTATTTCCAGATAGGAAGAGAGCGTTGTCGAGAACAGCTGCGGATCGCTTGGAAACTCCGGCGGCTCCTCATCGGCCACACCCGAGACCTCGCCGAGTCTGCGGCCAATGGTGATAACTCTCCAAAGCAAGCGAGAGATCCGGTTGATCTCTTCACTGACATCGCCGACGACAGGCGCATCATCGAAGAGCTCCACTTCGGCGCGGTCGTACGGCGCGCCATCGACATAGTTGAGAACGCGGAATCTTTGAACTCCAACGCAGACGATGTTCGACCGGCCATCCTCGAGCTCGTGGTGGGCCACTACCTCTACCGAACAGCCAACCAAGACCGGTTTGCCGGTCAGCGCATCCGGTGGCTGAGGGCCGCGTTGATAGATGATGCCGAAGGTCTTATCACCATCAAGGACATCCCTGAGCAATGTGCGGTATCGCGGCTCAAAGATGTGCAGGGGCGTGATGGCGCCCGGGAATTGAACCAGGGGGAGCGGGAAGAGAGGGAGCAGTCGGTTTTCGTCAGTCATAGACTATTCAAAGTTCGAGTCAGACCTCATCGGCACTCCTCAGCGGTTATCTCAATCGTCGACCTTCAAAACCGCGAGGAACGCCTCCTGGGGGATATCGACCTTACCCACCCGTTTCATCCGTTTCTTGCCTTCCTTTTGCTTCTCGAGCAGTTTTCTCTTTCGAGAAATGTCCCCACCATAACATTTTGCGATGACATTCTTTCCCAACGCCCTGATGTTCTCGCGGGCGATCACGCGTGATCCGATCGCGGCCTGGATTGGAACCTCAAAAAGCTGTCTCGGAATGAGCTTGCGCATCTTCTCCACCAGAGATCGTCCACGCGCGTAGGCAAACTCTTTGTGCACGATGATCGAAAGGGCATCAACTGGCTCATCGGCTACCAGCAGGTCCAGCTTCACCAGATCAGCTTCCCGGTATCCGGCCAGATGATAGTCAAGTGACGCGTATCCGCGCGAAATCGACTTCAAGCGATCATAAAAATCGAGGACGATCTCATTGAGAGGCAATTCGTAGGTAAGCAGCACACGGGACGTCGAAATATACTCGAAGCCCTTCTGCACTCCGCGTTTCTCTTCGAGGAGCGCAAGGATGTTTCCGATGTATTCCTCATTCGTCATGATCATCGCGCGAATGATCGGCTCTTCGATCTTCACCGTCTCGCCAGCCGACGGCATTTTCGACGGGTTATCTATCTCATGAACATCTCCGCGGACATCTGTGATCCGATATCTGACCGCCGGCGCCGTGGTAATCAGATCGACGTTGAATTCCCGCTCCAAACGCTCCTGCACGATCTCCATGTGAAGCAGGCCGAGAAAACCGCATCGGAACCCAAAGCCCAGAGCCGATGAGACCTCAGGTTCGTAAAAGAATGATGAGTCATTAAGCCGCAACTTTTCGAGGGCGTCGCGCAGGTCTTC
>JBDTUW010000024.1:0-14169 GCA_040007555.1 Acidobacteriota bacterium
GGCAGTTGACGCGCTGTCGCTCAGCGGGGTTTCCGTTTTGAACGTGCGCTTTGAAACGCTGGGAGAATTCTCGTCGAAAGCCTGCATCGCCGCCCGGGCGGTCGAGCGAATGAGTGATGTGGTGAGACTTGTACTGAAGAAGGCTCAGGGAGCGGGGCAGGTTTTGATTTTTGGGGGAACCGCGCTTGATGTTGTTTGTCCGGTCGGCAAGGAGATGAGGGCTCATTTGCTTCCAGGATCGACTGAGCGATTCATTTTCGAGATTTACTAAGGCGCCGGGTGGGGTGAATGACGATGTTCCACGTGGAACGTTGAAGGTGGGGTGGTGCAAGGGAGCAATGACGAGTTTGGTCGGCGGTGAGGTAACTGGCGAGGGCGAGGAGGCGCGGACAAAAGGGAGCGCAGGGCAGCAGGGCCCCGGGACAACAAGACCGCAAGGACATCAGGGCCGCAAGGACAGCGCGACCGCGACTCTCGATCTTGCTGTCCTTGCCGTCCCAGCGCTCCAAGTCGCTTCTATCCCACGGCGCGCGACGTCTATCCTGCCCTCACGCAGCCTTTCATGTTTTATTCGGTCAACCTTACACCGATCGACCTCTCTCGATTGTTCCACGTGAAACATTCATGGTACTCTCCCCCACCTCATGAGCCGGACAATCGCTATCTCCAATCAGAAAGGCGGCGTGGGTAAAACCACTACTGCCATCAACCTCGCCGCCGCCCTCGCTGCCGCCGAGGCTCCGACGCTCCTCATCGACATGGACCCGCAGGCCAATGCCAGCAGCGGTCTCGGTATCCGCAAGGGGTCCTTCACCCGGAGTATCTACCATTCCCTGATACTCAATGAGCCGATGCGGAATATCCTGGTACCCACCGAACTCGAGCATCTGAAAGTTGCGCCCGCTGATCGCAACCTCGCCGGCGCCGAAGTGGAGTTAATAGAGACGGAAGCTCGCGAATTTCAATTGCGAAGGGCGCTTGAGCCCATTCGCAACGACTTCTCCTATATCATCATCGATTGTCCGCCCAGTCTCGGTCTCCTCAATCTCAACGCCCTGGCTGCCGCCGATTCAGTGATCGTACCTATCCAGTGCGAATACTTTGCTCTCGAAGGCGTCACCGATCTCTGGGATACACTCGTTCGCATCCGTCGCGGTCCAAATCCTACCCTTGCGATCGAGGGATTCCTTCTGACCATGTTTGATGAACGGACCAATCTGGCCAATCAAGTCGTCAACGACCTTCGTGATTTTCTGGGCGGACAGGTCTTCTCAACTATCATCCCGCGCAATATCCGCCTGGCCGAGGCGCCCAGCTATGGTAAACCGATCATTCTTTACGACATCAAGTCACGTGGCGCAGAAAGCTATCTGAAACTTGCGAGAGAGGTTATGAATAATGTCAAGGAAGGCACTCGGCAGGGGGCTTAGCGCCCTCTTTTCAGATTCGTCAAAACCTGGGTCCGATACTATCGCCAGCGAACCAACTGGTGAGATCACAGGCGAGGAGCTTCTGGAAGTTGATATCGATTACATTGAACCCAACCCTGAGCAACCCCGTACTCATTTCGATCCGGCAAAGCTCGTGGAGTTGTCGCAATCGATCCGGGCAAATGGCGTAGTCCAACCCATCCTCGTCCGCCGTCTCGCATCTGGTCGCTATCAGCTCATTGCCGGTGAGAGGCGATGGCGCGCGGCACAACTTGCCGGTCTGAAACGAATGCAGGCCATTGTTCGAGATGTTCCGGACGCTAACCTTCTCGCTGTCGCTCTGATTGAGAATATCCAGCGCGCGGAACTAAACGCCATCGAGGAAGCCAATGCGTATCAACGCCTGATGGACACCTTTGGCGCTACTCAGGAGCAGCTCTCGTCGCAGGTCGGCAAGGACCGCTCGTCAATAGCTAACTATCTGAGGCTATTGCGCTTACCGGCCAACATCCAGCAAATGATCGAAGAAGATGCGCTTTCGATGGGGCATGCGCGCGCGTTGCTTGGGCTGGAATCGCCCGAGCTGCAGACAAAGCTAGCGGGCGAGATTGTGCGACGGAAATTATCGGTTCGCCAGGCGGAGTCGGCTGTCAAACAATTGAGCCAGAAGCGCGCGGCAACCGATAGCTCGACACTGATCACAAACGATGCTAACATCCGCGCTGCTGAATTGAAGCTCAAGCGATTGCTCGGGACCCAGGTCAGAATACGATCAAGTCGCACTTCCGACCGAACAGCAGGAAGCATAGACATCGCCTTCGGGTCGCTCGCGGACCTCGATCGTATCTACTCGATCATCATGCGCAAGACCGATCTCGGTTCTTCGCCGCCGAATATCGACTGAGTTTCCATCCTTTGACCCCTGGCTCAATTTCGTTGTCCATATAAAACGTGCCAAATCAGTGCGCGTACCGGAACCTATCTCTCTCAAGGAGGCAGTCTCAGCTATGAAGTTAGGCAGGAGCCAGAGCAATCTGCCCACCGATCTCCGGAGCTTCCTCGGCGAAGGCACAGAGATCGTTGGCGATATCAAGTTCACCGAAATCATGCGGGTGGATGCCAGCATCTCGGGAACAATTCAGTCGGATACCGGAAGCCTTCTCGTCATGGAGAAGGGACACATCAAGGCAGATGTCGAGGCAGGTATCGTCGAAGTTGGCGGTATCGTTGAAGGTAAGATCACAGCCCGGACCAGCGTTAAAATCCTCGCAACCGGCCGCGTCTATGGCGATATCCACACGCCCGCATTGATCATCGAATACGGCGCCGTCTTCGAAGGTAAATGCAGCATGGTCAAGGGAAAGAAAGCGGCCGAGGAGAATGCCCGCGTCGAACCCATCGCTCTCAAGATCGCAGATGCGATCCGATAACTACTAAACGATCGTCCTTCACGTGCCCCACATTCACCTCATGAGAGGTGAACCACCTACGTGACGAAGAATTCTGCCGACCAGGTTTCCCGTGACTGTCCTCCGATAGTGCTCAGTTGACCTGAGATCCGTAATCGCTGAGATTTCGGCCGCGATTTCCGTCCGCGCCTGCGCCACAAGTTCCTGGCTCAGGCGTTTTTCTTTGAGCAGAGCCTCCGTGCGAAGCGCTCTGATGACCGTCGGTGCCACACTTCCCAGCCCAAGCGTGATCGACTCGATGATTCCATCCACAACCCGGACTCGCGAACTCATAACCACCTTCGAAATCGCCTGTGCGCGTCTCGTTCCTACCTTAAAAAAGAACGCCTGCTCATCACTCCGCATCTTCGGCAGACGCACGGCGATTACCATCTCATCAGCCGCGAGCACTGTCTTTCGATATCCAGTGTAGAACTCGTTGAAACCGATACGGCGCGTTCCCCTGCTGCTTCCAACCTCGATCTCGGCGTCAAAGGCTGCGAGCACCGGAAGGCTATCTCCAGCTGGTGAAGCGTTGACAACGTTGCCGCCAATCGTCCCCCGGTTCTGAATCTGAATTGCTCCGATGGTCCGAGCAGCCTCGATCAGCGTTGGCGCAAACTCTTTTGCGAGTTCTGAGTTCACGATATGCGACCATGTCGCCAGAGCGCCAAATCTGAGCCATGCTCCCTCTTCCTCGATCTCACGCAACTCATCCAAACCCCAGATATCGATGAGTTCGTCTTTGGGCGGCGGGAGCTGTCGCGCATTGATCAGCACCATCAGGTCAGTGCCACCGGCTAGTATTCGCGCACCTCCTCCCGTATCGGAAAGCACGCCATAGGCCTCGTCCACGGTCGCAGGTTGGTAAACGCGTCCCTGTACACTCATCCGCTACTCTGATCTCACATGCGCTTGTTCTATCGCATCGATGATTTTGACGTAGCCGGTACAACGGCAGAGATTTCCCGCAATGGCCTCCTTGATCTGGCCGCGGGTTGGCGTAGGATTCGCATCAAGGAGCACTCGGGCGGAGATCAGCATTCCCGGAGTGCAGATTCCACACTGTGCTCCACCGCATCTTAGAAACGCCGTTTGCAGGGGGTCGAGACGACCGTCGCAAGCCAAACCCTCGACGGTCGTGATCGCCGCACCTTCTACCTGGCAGACAGGCACCAGACACGAGTTGACTGTTTTGCCGTCGATGATCACCGAACATGCGCCACACTCGCCTTCACCGCAGCCCTCCTTCGTTCCAGTCAGGCGCAGGTCCTCGCGAATGACATCGAGCAGCCGCTTCATCGGCGCGACCTCGACCTCACAGACCCGGCCATTAACCTCAAAGGTGGTAGTCACTATACTGATGCTTTCCGTTCGAGAGTCTCGAGCAGTCGTTCAGGCGTGACGGGTATCTGGCAGACAAATGCGCCCGTCGCGTTAAGGATTGCCGCTGCTATTGCTGGCGCCGTTCCATCCATCGGGAGCTCGCCCACTCCCTTTGCGCCAAACGGCCCGTGAGGATATTCCTTTTCAACCAGGATCGTCTCGATATCAGGTGCGTCAAGCGACGTCGGAATAATGTAGTTCGTCATGCGATTATTGACCACGCGACCCGCGTCCCAGATCACCTCTTCGAGCAGGCCGTAGCCAACCGCCTGCAAAGTTCCCCCTTCGATCTGACCCTCGACCAGCAGCGGATTGATCGCGCGACCGACGTCCTGGGCAGTGGTGACCTTCACCACGATCGTCTCAAGAGTATCAAGATCGACTTCCACTTCAACCACCTCTGCGCCCCATGAATATGCCGGGTATGCATCTCCGGAATATGTCGCATCATCCCAAACGACACCCGCCGGCGGGACATAGCGCACATCTGCACGGAGCCTGCCGCGTTCAGCCTCATATGCGGCTGCGGCTTCGGCGAGACTAAGAAGCGGCTGGCCGTCGGACACCAGATAACCACCCTCGAGCGTCACCTCTCTGATCGCATGCCGCTCAGCGACGAACTGCAGCAGCTTGTCCTTTACTTCGCGCGCGGCAAGTTGGAGGACGCGACCAACCACCATGCAAGTCCTCGATGCGACTGTCGGACCGCTATCCGGCACTCGCGAGGTGTCGGGATCGACGACGTCTACATCCTCGTATTGAACTCCCATCTCGTCAGCGACGATCTGACAGAAGATGGTCACCGTTCCCTGGCCGATCTCGGTGGACCCGGAAAGAACTTCCACCCGCCCTTCTGGAGTCAACTCAACAGCGGCTTGGGCCTTCATTCTGGCTTCACCGCTACCCGTAAACCCGGCGCCGTGGAAGAAAAATGAAAGGCCGATCCCACGCTTTGTTATGGCAAGCGGGTTCTGCGCGGCCAATTCGTTGCGTCGCTCGACATATCGCGATCGCTCGACCGTCTGCTCCAGTACCTCTTCGGAGCCCACGCTCCATGACAATCGCTGCCCGGTCGCGGTGATATCGCCTTCTCGGAGCATGTTCCGCCGACGAAGCTCGAGTGGATCGATTCCCAATTCGGCAGCGATCCGCTCCATTTGCATCTCGTATGCAAACGCGACCTGCGGCGCTCCAAACCCACGAAACGCGCCGTTTGGTGGGGTATTGGTCGCAACAGCGCGCGCACTGATGCGGACATTCTCACAGCGATAAGGACCAAGAGCATGGATCGCGCCGCGTGAGAGCACAACGGGCGTGAGCGTGACGTAGGCTCCCCCATCAAAAACGATATCGATCTCGCTCGCGAGCAGAGTACCTTCGCTGGTCACCGCTGTTCGATGCCGGATGATCCCGGGATGCCGCTTTGTGGTAGCCGCAATGTCTTCGGCTCGGTCGTAAATCAGTTTTACCGGCCGGCCGGCCTTCAGAGCGAGCAGCGCCGCGTGAGCCGCAATCGTAGAAGGATATTCCTCCTTACCACCAAACCCTCCGCCGGTTGTGGTCTGGATGATGATTGTCTGTTCGTCTGTCAGATTGAAGAGTTGCTTGAGCGCTTTATGCACGTAGTAGGGACATTGCATCGAACCCATGACGGTCATGTTGCCGTCGCCGGGAATCGCGATCATTCCCTGTGTCTCGATGTAGAGTTGTTCCTGATGCGGAACTCGATACTCTCCAGTGACGATCACAGGGTCGGCCGCAAAAATCCGATCCGTGTCGCCACGTGCAATGAGAAAACGCTTGAAGACATTGTCGCTGCCATAAATGATTTCGGATGCGGCGAGCGATTCCTCCATCGTCAGGACGGCAGGGAGATGGTCGTACTCGATGTCAATGTGCTCCGAGGCGCGGTGCACCAGTTCCTTATCTTCCGCGGCCAGCAGAAGAATGGGTTCGTCGTAGTGTCGAATCTCCGTTTCGGCGAGTAGAGGCTGATCGTTCTCGATCAGTGCGACATAGTTATGTCCGGGCAGATCGCGCCAATCCGCGATTACGATGCGCGACCAGTCAAAGGTTGGATCGAAGGTAATGGACCTGATACGACCGCGTGCGATGCGGCTTCGCACCGTCTTGCCGTAAAGCATTCCAGCAAGTGAAATGTCATCGATATAGCGCGCGGCGCCAGTCAGCTTCGCAACGCCTTCTCGACGTAAGACACTTTTTCCAACAGACATAGGCAACGATTTTCTTCCGGACTGTCTTAACGCTGAGGCGCAGCGACTCTGCGTTGACTATTTTCCACGCACTACACCAACGCCTACCTGCGTGGGCTTTAGTGCAGCATCGGCGACGCGTTTGATGTCGGCTAATCGGACACTGCGGACCAGGTCCGGTTGCGAGTCAACATCAGAAGCCTTTCGTCCAGCAACTACAGCGCGGGCGTACTCAAGCGCCCGATCTATATGGCCCTCCACCTTGATTGCATATGAACCAATCGCCGAATTCCGAACAAGATCGTAGTCCTCTCCTGTTGGAGGAGCGGCGGCAATCCTTCCGAACTCAGCAAGAAGAGCCTCGCGGGCCTTTATCTCGGCATCCGGTTCAGATCGGAGATTTGCGAGGAACGTCCCGGACGCGAGCCGCGGCTCATTGACGACCGAGACCTCAGCGTCGACGGCCTGGTGGACGCGCAGAGAGACAAACGGCGCCAGCATCGAAAGTGCAAAACCGTCATTCGGCTGCCCGGCAGGTGTGCGAAGGCCGACCGATTGTGCCGTCTCTCGCCGGTCCCGAGCCTCAGCTTCTATCTGCGGTGCCGCGTAGAGACCGGGGAGCGTGACCTTCAGCGTCTTATCCACGTCACTGCGTCTAAACGCTTCCGAGAAGATTCGAGAAACAAGAGCCGAGCCGTCCGTATCGCCAACGATGACGACCATCGGGTATTGTCGTAGGAGGGTCTTCGCGTGCCAGGCAGTCAGCTGCTCGTCCGTCGCGGCCTTGATCACTCCAGAGCTGCCAAAACGTGGCAGGCCATAAGGATGCCCGGGATAGAGAGAGCCCCACATCAGTTCCTCAGCGCGCTCAGCGATCTGGTCACGGTGCAACAATTGATCGGCGAGCAAACGATCACGTTCGCGAATCAATTCACCCTTCTCGAAGAAGGGATTCTCAAGAATGTCGAGCGCCGACCGGGTTACCTGCTCTGCATTACGTGAAAGGACATCGATAGTCAGGCCGAAAAAATCGGGTTCGTTGACGATCCTGATCTCACCGCCAAGACTCTCGGCCTCGTGGGCGATGAGATCCCCCTTGCGCGTTGTCGTGCTCTTGAGCATTGCGCGAAGCATGAGCTCCGTCAGCCCATTTGTTGCCTGGTCCTCCACGAGCCGGCCACCCTGGAAGAAAATGCCAACCACAAGCTTTGATTGCGAGCGGTCCTCGCGCACAAACGCGCGCGCGCCTCTCAAGATCGAAAAGTCTCGAACAGGTAGCGGCGCTTCAGCGATGATCACATTGCGACCCTCAGTCGCACCGCCACGCTCAACACCCTGCTTGAAAACTCGAAGGGCTATCGACTGTTTGATGTCCTCAGGTTTGACCGTCTGAGCCAATGTCGGAGCGAAGATGCCCATGGTCTCGGCAAAGGTCTCCGCGTTGAAGGTGCGCGGCGTCGCACCACTCGGTTCCCGCTCCAGAATGGAAGTGTTGGAAAACGAAAGATACTTCGCCGCCGCCTGCTGAATATCCTGCGATGTGACCTTCTCCAACCGATCGAGATAGGCCTCAATCAAACGCGACTCACCCAGTCGAGCCTGGTAAAAGGCGAGCAGGTCCGCTTCCTGCTCGACCCGTGACTGCACATCCAGAAAGCGCTTTTCCAGCAGGTAGCGAGCACGCAGGCGCTCACCCTCGCCGATCACTTCGCGCCTGAAGCGTTCGATCTCGCGAAAATACTCAGCCTCGGCGCGATCAATGCGCGCGGGATCAACTGTCAGTTGCATGACGAGCATCGCAGCGCCGGGCCATAAGCGGTAGGTCGAGGACACCGCGGTGATCAACCCCGATAATTCACCCTTCTCCCTGGCCTCTGCCGGGAGACGCGAGCCCTCGCAGAGGACCTGGACAAGGCGCGAGCCCTGACCGAGGCCAAGCACTGCCGAGAGCATCTCGAGAGTCGCGCGTTCCTTGAGGCCATCCGCGGTCGCGGCAAGAGATGGAGCTCGATATCCAAGCGTTACCACGGTGCGGCCGATATCGGCGCGGGAATTTCCATAGCGGAGCTTAGGCTGTGGTGGCTCCTCTACAACGGCTACAGGCGCAGCCGCAGTTCCCCTGGGCCAATTACCGAACAACTGCTGAATCGGGACGATCGTTTGTGCGGTGAACACATCGCCGCTGATCGAGATGATTGTGTTCTGAGGCTGATAATTCGCCTGATAGAAAGCCAGCACCTGAGCTCGGGTTAAGGCTGCGACTGAAGGCTCGGTCCCAAACCGTCCACGCTTCACGCGGTGCGAGGTGAAGGCTGTTGCGAGCAGCTCCTCGATGCTATCCGTGTCTGTCTCTGAACGCCGACCGGCTCGAATCACTTCAAGCTGAGATTTCTTCAACTCGGGTGCGGGAAACGCCGGATTTTGAAGCAGGTCGGCCTCGAGCTCAAGCACTTTGAGAAGGCTCTCGGCTGGAGCCATGATCTTAAAGATGCTGTGGTCAAAGTCGACATCGCTTTCGAGGAAACCGCCCAGACGAAGAATCTCTCTCTCGAGCTGACCGCGAGGCTGCTTGTTTGTCCCCTTGACCAGCATTTTTGCCGTCAATTGCGCAAGGCCGCCTTCGGTGTCGCTATCGTTGAGCGCGCCAACCTTAACGTAGGCGGCGACAGCGGCGAGCGGCTGTGAATGCCGTTCCCGGATGATGATCGTCAGGCCATTGCGAAGAACGAACCGTGTCGTTGCTCCGTCTACATCCTGACGCACTAGACGACCCCCGTCGGCGACCCCGGGGGGCGCAGGGGCTGGTGCGCCGTTTCTTGGCACTGTTTTCGGTGGTGGTGGCGGAGGTTGTCGTCCGCGGCCGCTTTGGGCTCTGACCAACGTTGCCGTCATTAGAAGAGCTGTCAAATGAAGTAAAACACGCCGCATATCGAAATAATCCACGATGAGGAGTAGCGGAAGCAAGGCGACCGGGGGTTACTGGGGATAGGCGAGTTGCGCTTTCAGCAGTCTCCACTCAAGGAAGTGAAGGCGCAAGGAGCGCGATGGTGACGCCAATCTCAATCACTTCCTTAACCGAGACAATTGTCAGATGCCCTTCTGCCTTTAGCGTTCTTGCGTTCAAGGTGTCTGGAAATACGCGGGGATGGCCAAAACGGCTCTCTCGGTATCACATGTCGCATGAAGACGGATCACCTTTAGCAGTCAGAGATTCTAGCCAAGGGCGACCTTTCTCGTTCAGGGTATTTCGTCTATAATCCTCGTCCTTTCGGATCGACGACTTTAGGAGTCCAATTCAACCCTTTGAGGCATCACCTATGACTACCATTCTAATTGGCATCAGTATTTGTGTGTTTATTGCCGCCATGCGGCTTAGTGGGAGAGGCGTGAAGAGTGCGATGACGGCGTTTGCGCTGATCCTCTGGAACGCAACAGCGGTACTTGCACAGGTACCTGGGACCGACCGTCGGCCAGGTGGAGAGGCGAACCTGAAGTTGCCTGATCTGGCGCAGGTTTCCTTTCAGGGAGTCGATGGCCGATCGCTCCTGCTGGTTGGGATTGTAGTCTGCTTTCTGGGGCTGGGCTTTGGGCTGTCAATTTATATGCAGCTCAAGAAGCTCCCGGTTCACCGGTCAATGCTTGAGATCTCCGAACTGATCTATGAAACCTGCAAGACGTATCTCGTCACACAGGGCAAGTTCATTCTTATCCTCGAAGCCTTTATCGCCGTCATCATCACTCTTTATTTTGGCTTCCTTCTCCAGTTCGAGGCATTTCGCGTACTGATCATACTGTTCTTCAGTCTGGTCGGGATCGCGGGAAGTTACGCGGTTGCGTGGTTCGGGATCAGAGTCAATACATTCGCCAACTCAAGGACTGCGTTTGCGAGTCTCGAAGGCAGACCATATCCGATCTATGCGATTCCGCTCAAAGCTGGAATGAGCATCGGCATGATGCTGATTTCGGTAGAGCTACTCATCATGCTCTGCATCCTCCTGCTTATTCCGGGTGATTATGCGGGCCCCTGCTTTATCGGATTTGCGATCGGCGAGAGCCTGGGTGCGGCCGCGTTGCGAATTGCCGGCGGGATCTTCACCAAGATCGCTGACATCGGCTCGGATCTCATGAAGATCGTCTTCAAGATCAAGGAGGACGATGCGCGCAATCCCGGCGTCATTGCCGACTGTACTGGTGATAATGCGGGCGACTCAGTCGGACCGTCGGCAGACGGCTTTGAGACTTATGGCGTGACCGGGGTCGCGTTGATTTCGTTTATCCTCCTCGCAGTCAAGGATCCGCTTGTCCAGGTTCAGCTGCTGGTGTGGATCTTCGTCATGCGCGTGGTCATGGTGCTTGCCTCGGCAGCGTCGTATTTCATCAACGAAGCTCTGACAAAATCGCAATACGCCAAAGCGGAAAAGATGAATTTCGAGAAGCCGCTGACGCGCCTCGTCTGGATTACCTCGATCGTTTCGGTCGCGCTGACTTATGTCGTTTCGATCCTGGTGGTGCCGACGCTTGGCGGTGATTCGACGCTCTGGTGGAAACTCTCTTCGATTATTTCGTGCGGTACGCTTGCGGGCGCGATCATTCCCGAATTGGTGAAGGTGTTCACGTCGACCGAATCGCGTCACGTCGCGGAGGTGGTGTCTTCATCGAGAGAGGGAGGCGCATCGTTAAACATTCTGTCGGGCCTCGTCGCCGGCAATTTTTCCGCGTACTGGCTCGGTTTGAGCATCGTTGGGCTCATGTCGGTTGCTTATTACTTCAGCACACTTGGTCTCAATCTGCTCATGGTGGCAGAACCGGTTTTCGCGTTTGGACTGGTAGCATTCGGGTTTCTTGGAATGGGACCCGTGACGATTGCAGTCGATTCCTACGGGCCGGTTACAGACAACGCGCAGTCAGTCTACGAGCTTTCACTGATCGAAACTATCCCGGGAATTGAAGCTGAGCTGAAGAAGGACTTTGGCATGACAATCAACTTCGAGCGCGCGAAGCATCTGCTGGAAGAGAATGACGGAGCCGGAAATACGTTCAAGGCGACCGCCAAACCCGTCCTCATCGGGACCGCTGTAGTGGGCGCAACGACGATGATCTTTTCGATCATCATGACGCTGACTGAAGGGTTGTCGAAGGATACCGAGAAGCTCTCGTTGCTGCATGCGCCCTTTGTCCTCGGTTTGATCACAGGTGGTGCTGTCATCTACTGGTTTACCGGTGCCTCCATTCAGGCAGTCACGACCGGGGCCTATCGAGCGGTCCAGTTTATCAAGGCGAACATCAAGCTCGAAGGTGTGGTCAAAGCTTCAGTTGAGGACAGCAAGAAGGTGGTGGAGATTTGCACTCAGTATGCGCAAAAGGGAATGTTCAACATCTTCCTGACGGTCTTCTTTTCGACGCTGGCGTTCGCGTTTGTGGAACCGTTCTTCTTTATCGGCTATCTGTTCTCGATCGCGATCTTTGGGTTATATCAGGCGATATTTATGGCGAATGCGGGTGGAGCCTGGGATAACGCCAAGAAAATCGTCGAGGTTGAGTTGAAGCAGAAGGGAACGGAGCTGCATAACGCAACAGTGGTCGGGGATACCGTCGGCGATCCGTTTAAGGACACCTCGTCGGTGGCTCTCAATCCGGTCATCAAATTCACCACGCTTTTTGGATTGCTGGCGGTGGAGCTGGCCGTAGAACTGACGCACGATGCTGGAGCGGCAGTGAGTCACGCACTCGCAGCCGTGTTCTTCCTGATCTCGG
The DNA here is from genome assembly GCA_040007555.1 of Acidobacteriota bacterium. Lineage (GTDB taxonomy): Bacteria > Acidobacteriota > Blastocatellia > RBC074 > RBC074 > JANNRD01. The sequence goes on from JBDTUW010000024.1 coordinate 12,232, forward strand.
TTTTCTTTGTCTGGCGCTCCTTCTATGGCATGCGCATCGGCTCGGATAAGTAAAAAGGCAGGGGGCAGGGGTCAGGGGTCAGTTATCAGTTGAAGGGAGAGAACCCGAGAGCGTTCCAGAGTTCAACGTATAGGTTGTGCCCCAACACAACTCATTTGAATACAACCTGAAGGTTGATGAACTCTGGAGCGCCCTCGGGCTCTCGCCTTCCAACTGACAACTAGCAACCGACAACTGACCCCTTGTTTTCCGTGCCGGGCGGAAGTAGACTCGGCAATTCAGAACGATTTTTCAAAGATTCCCAGAGCCTTAAGGAGTGTGACGTCATGATCAAATTTAGCAAAAGTGTGGCATTGAGCCTCTTCCTGGCCATTGCTCTGTCCGGTCTTGCTCTCGCCCAGAACGGCAGCAGTTCATCGCCCGAAGGCACATACGCAGTGACCGCTATTGGCAGCGAAGTCGGGACGATCGCGTTTACGCTTGTGCTCAAACGCGCAGTGGACAAGTGGACCGGCGAAATTGTCGACTCTCCCCTGCCACTGACGATCAAGACGGTCACTGTGGATGCGGACAACAAGGTGACGGTCATTGCCGGAACTGGCGACGCCGAAGTCACTATCGTCGGTAAGTACGATGGTACCAAGATTGTCGGCGATTGGACTGCAGGGGAGGCAAAAGGAACCTGGTCGGCGGCTCGTAAGGAAGCAGTCGTCGCAAAGACGGCCTCGGTGGGAACGCCCGCGATGGCAGGTCCAACGTCAGCCGCGTCCCTGGCCCTGCTCGAGGGGACATATGATGCTGAGGTGACTGCGGATGGTCAGGGCTCGTTGCCGTTTACGCTTGTGCTCACGCTAACCGGGGGCAAGTTGGTGCCTGAAGTTAAGAATGCTGAAGCTCTCGGTGCTACGGCGTTCGAAGTTAACGGCGAAAATGTGAACCTCAGCGCAACTTTCCAGGGCAATCCTTTTTCCCTCCCGGGCAAGATCACCGGGAACAGTATGGGTGGAAAATGGGAGGCGGGTGGCCTCACCGGAAGCTGGTCGGCAAAGAAAAAGGCGAACTAGCCACCAGAGCCAAAGACAGTGATAGAGTGATTGCGGGCGGGGTTGTTCCCCGTCCGCAATTTTCTTTCTGGAGTGGTCAGTGGTCAGTGGCATGTCAGTACCCAGTTGTCAGTTTTTGGCGGCGCTCCGACAGACTCCACTCAACAGGCAAACCGACCACCGACGACTGGCAGGCTGACAACTGACAACTGGCAACTGAATCATGCCACCTGGACAGGTTCCCTACTTTTCGGTGATCATTCCGAGCCGCCTGCGACACGATCGCCTGGCCGCACTGCTGCGCTCCCTGGTCAAGTGCAGTTACCCGCAAGACCGCTTCGAGGTCATCGTCATTGATGAGGCCAGCGGTTCACCGCCCCGCGCTGTACTTGCGCCATTTAGCGGCCATCTCACGCTCGCTATGATTGAACTCGGGATCGGCGGTTTGGCGAGAGCCCGTAATGCGGGCAGCAAACACGCCCACGGCGATTTTCTTGCCTTCATCGATGAGGATTGCACGCCCACGTCCGATTGGTTGAATGCGCTGGGGACGCGAGCGGCAACGGCCCCAGGCGCCGCGATTGTGGGAAGGACTGTCAACGCACTCCCCACCAAGCTCACTTCCGAGGCAACCCAGGCGCTACTCGATTTCCATTCGATACACTATCGCCGAGATGCCACTCACGCAGAGATATTCTCCGCGAGCAATCTCGCCATCCCGGCAAATGCCTTTCGCGAACTTGGAGGCTTCGACGAGTCGATGGAGCTTGCGCACGCGAGCGAGGTCGAGTTCTGTCATCGATGGGTGAAAAGTGGACGACAGGTCAACTTTCTCGAAGAGGCTGTAGTTCTTGACGCTCATACGCCCTCGATCCGCAGCTACTTCAGGGAGCAT
>JBDTUW010000025.1:0-14024 GCA_040007555.1 Acidobacteriota bacterium
CGGCTGCAAGGGCATGACCTCTTCGGAGATCGATTGTGGGGTGTCGCGTCTGACGACATGACCGCAGCGCCGGCAAAACGTCGTGCCGACTCGCGCATAGAGGAGCCGGAGATAATCAAAGACCTCCGTCTGAGTAGCAACCGTTGACCGCGGGTTTCGCGTCGAGTTCTTTTGGTTGATCGCGATGGCGGGACAAATGCCAAGGACCTCGTCGATGTCCGGCTTGTCCATGCGTTCGAGGAACTGTCGTGCGTAGGCCGACAGGGACTCGACATACCGGCGCTGGCCCTCCGCATAGACGGTATCAAAAGCAAGCGATGATTTCCCCGAGCCGCTCACACCCGTGACAACGGTCAACGAGTTGAAGGGAATCGAGAAGTCGACGTTCTTCAGGTTGTTGACGCGGGCGCCGCGGACGATAATCGCTTCCTGGTCGGCCATGTGTCCTTTCGAACGAAAATCGGTCATCTGCACGAACCTACAATTCTAACGGATACTTGACCGCTTGACAAACACGCATGTTATGCCCCCGCGCAAGCAGTCGCGTAACGCAGAGCCGGTGCGGATGGACGTCCGCTGGAGGAGGCTTTTTGGCGCCGCCGTCTTCTCCAGTCGCTGGCGTTGATCGGGCACTACACAACCACCGGACACTTATAGTAGACTCAAGTGCTCATCGTTTTGAGGAACGCTATGGCCGACGAGAGAGTGAACAGTAACCGGTTTTGTGTCTATGAGTTAATCCGCGCGCGGATTGAAACAATGCGGGTGATTCTCGTTGACTGTCTGATCAAAGATGACAGTGATTTTTCCGAAGTCGCTCGTCTCGAGCCGGACTTTAATGCCACGCGCTGGTTGCGTCAGGAACGGTTTATCGCGTCGTTGGCGATGGGCAATATCGAGACGAACGTGCGCCGCCTGGTGAACCATCCTGAGGTCCGCGTCGTTCATCTTTCCGAACTCAATCAGGCTCTCGTCGATGAGTTTGATCCAGACGCGATCGTACTCAGCGGCACCTTTCGAGATTTTGACTTATACAGTGACTTACTCCTCGATGGCTTCAACCGGTTCATCAGGCACACTCGGGTGCCGGTGCTGGCCATCTGTGGCGGGCATCAGCTGGTGGGTCAGGCCTTTGGCGCGACGATCATCACTCTTGACCGGAAGCTGCCGCGCGAACGAAGGACCAACCGGATCGTCGAATATCAGTATCGCTTCATCAAAATCACCCAACCCCATGATCCGATTTTTGCCGGAATCATGGATCATCCGGATCATCGCTGGCAGAAATACACGCAGCGGCGGCATCTCCTTCGCATCTGGCAGAATCACGGACTACAGCTCGACCGGCTCCCGGATGGTTTTACCCATCTTGGGCGCGGCTATCTTGCCGAGATTCAGATGATGGTTAAGCGGGATGCGAAGCAGCTCATCTATGCAGTGCAATTCCATCTCGAGAAGTCCTTCCAGGACTGGCAGCATGACAATTATTGGGACCATCGCAACGAGAGCCGCGATGGTCGTCTCCTCTTTGAGGCATTTCTGATAGAAGCGCTCCGCTTCAGAGGTCGTGAGGCGAACCTGATTCAGGAAGGAGCCGTCGCGGTCGCCTAGCTGAGAAAGGCGACGCCTACCCGCTCATGACGATTCAGGTTCTTCTTTTTGGCTCGTGTCGCGAGGCAGCCGGGACCGGGGAGTTGTCGCTCGAGGTTGGTTCCACGGCCAATGTCTCGAGAGCCTTTGCCGAAGTTGCCCGGCTCTTTCCCTCTCTCATTTCATTTCAGAAGAGCGTCCTCTTTGCAGTCAATGAGGAGCATGTACGCGGTGATCACGAGATCCGCGATGGGGATACGCTCGCGATTTTTCCACCGGTCTCAGGTGGTGACGAGCTGGAGGACTTCTTCGAAATCACGCGTGAGCCGATCGATAAAGTGGGATTGGAACGGCGGTTGTTGGGGGGGGAGGCCGGAGCGATCGTGACCTTCGATGGGGTTGTTCGAAACCAGACGAATGGGCGGGGCGTGGTTAAGCTTCAGTATGAGGCATATGTGCCGATGGCTCTCAAGGAGATGCAACGCCTGGGTGTCGAGATTCATGAGCGCTGGCCGGACGTCTCGCGCGTCGGAATTGTCCATCGCTTTGGTGAGCTTAAAGTTTCGGAGTCAAGTGTGGTGATCGTCGTCACCTCGCCGCACCGGGGAGTCGCATTCGAAGCCTGCCGCTTTGCGATCGACCAGCTGAAGCAGACGGTTCCGATCTGGAAGACGGAAGTCCTTGAAGATTTTGGATTTTAGATTTTGGATTTTGGATTGAAGATCAGATTTAGGATTGTGGATTGAAGATTGAGTGGCCAATCGCCAAGCATGAATCTTCAATCCCCAATCCCAATCTTTCAATCCCCAGGCACCAATCTTCAATCCCCAATCCTGATCTTCAATCCAAAATCCACAATCTAAAATCCCAAATCCTCATGCCCAGAGCTGCTGGGCCAGCAGATTGAGGAAGGTTCCGACGTCAGTCACGATACCGACTGTCTGTTGTGAACCGCGATCTGAGAGCTTGGTGACGACTGCCGGGTTGATGTCGACGCAGACCATTCTCACCCACGACGGAAGCATGTTCCCGACGCCGATCGAGTGCAGCATCGACGAGAGGCAGATGACCATCTTTGCGTCCACGAGCAGAGCCGCATATTGTTCCTGAGCCTTGATCAGATCCATCTCCGTGTCAGGAAGTGGACCGTCATCACGGATCGAACCCGCCAGTACGAACGGGACTCCGTGCGTAACGCATTCGTACATCACGCCCGAGCGAAGGACTCCCTGCTCGACGGCACCCTGAATTGAACCACAACGATTGATCGTATTGATCGCGCGCATGTGGTTCTTATGTCCCTCTTCGATCGGAATTCCACTCTCGAGATCGACACCAAGCGAAGTGCCGAAAAGGGCATTCTCAATGTCGTGCACAGCGATCGCGTTGCCCGACAGCAGCGCGTCGACATACCCCTTGCGAATGATCTCGCTGAAGGCTCCTGTTCCGCCGGTATGAATGACTACCGGGCCCGCGACAAATATCACCCTGCCGCCCGCTGCCTTCACCTGGCGCATCAGCTCGGCGACCTTGCGCACTGCGGACTCGGCGCGTCGCTCGGATGAAATGTCGTTTGCCATGAAGGCAAAGCCGAGGCGGTCGCGTTCCTTGAACTCTGGCTGGATGCGAACGCCGAATGCACTGCAGACGACCATCTCGCCTTCTTTGACATCCCGGAGCTTGCGACAAGTTGCGCGGTCATCCGCCACGACGATGACTGCGTCCATTCGCTGCTTTTCGACCTCCAGCCAGGTGCCGCGGTAACGAATCGCGGTCCGGTGATTCGTGGTTGAATAGAAGTTATCCGGCACCACGTGGTCGGATGGTGCCGGCTGGAGCAGGGCATCGGCTATCTCGGTTTGATAGCAACCCAGCTCAACGAGTTCTTCGAGTGTCTTCTTGAGGATCTCCGGGGATGGAGAAACGACGCGAAGGTGGAGGTGAGAGAATTCTTCGTTGGTCCGGCCTAGTTTAAAATCGACGACCTCGAATGCTGAGCCATTCTCGAGGACGCGATCAAACACTTTGGAGAGGATTTGTGAATCAACGAGGTGACCTTCTGCCTCAACGATTTCGGAGTAGTTCATAAGTCGTGCTTTGAGGGTGAGGGAAGGCGGTTTCTACTCCCAGCGAAGAATCCCCCCTTCCCTCGACGCCTTAGGTTCCTTCCTACCAGCGGTTGCCACCGCGACCACCGCCACCGCCACCACCGAAGCCGCCGTCGCCACCGCCGCCGCGACCACCTCGACCACCGCCGCCGCCAAAGCCACCGCCACCGGTACGAGGACGACCGCCGCCACCCCCACCGCCGAATCCGCCGCGACCGCCGCGATCTTCTCTCGGACGCGCCTCGTTGACAACGATCGCGCGACCATCCATCTCATATCCATTGAGTTGTGAGATTGCGGCTTCGGCGCCTTCCGGTGATCCCATCTCGACAAAGCCAAACCCGCGTGAGCGGCCGGTATCGCGGTCGCTAATCACACTGACTGATTCGACCTGACCCGCTTGAGCGAAGAGTCCTTCAAGATCCTGGTCAGAGGCAGAGAAGGGCAGATTCCCAACGTAGAGTTTCACTGACATGAAATTGTCCTTTGCGAAAATGTGCGAAGCAGGCGGGAGGTGTCGGGAACGGACCCCAAACTCACGCAATCGGCACTCATAAACCAGAGCGGCTTCTCACGGGTTACTGACTATCCTGCTCTCCAGCCACCGACTGCGCAAGTCCTAACCGACTGACGACGCATCACCGTTGATGCTCGAAGAGTAGGGGGAGCGAAAGACCGGATCCTCGCACCGCACCGAGCGGATGCGCGAATACTAGCTTGTGTTTGTAATTGCTGTCAAACACAAAATCTGCCCGCAAACCCCTGTCAGAACGCTACTAATGCCACTCCTGCCAACTCTCTCCGGGCTCGTCCCCGCGTTTGCAGTTCCCACTCTTTGCTGGAATACTTCGCCTGGGAAAACGTCCCCAAAAACCAAAAGCAATGACCACACCGTTTCTTCTCGAAGTGATTGCCTGCTCGGTTGACGATGCTGTTGCTGCCGCCAAGGGAGGTGCTGGCCGGCTGGAGGTTATCAGCCACTTCGAGGTTGGTGGACTGACGCCCGAACTCGTGACAGTACGCCGCATCGTTAGTTCAGTAACTATCCCCGTGCGAGTTATGTTGAGAGCCAGCCCCAACTCTACGCGAGGTGCTGCCGCGGAGAGTGCCAGCCTTCTCGCTATTGCACGTGAGTTTGCCGCCCTACCGATCGATGGGTTCGTGCTTGGATTTCTTTCAAACGGTGACCTGGACGAGGAATACATTGCCGAGTTGCTGGGATGCGCACCTCATCTCCGGGCGACTTTTCACCGCGCGTTCGAAGAGGTCGTCTCAGAGACGCGCGCTGTCGCCGCTCTCAAGCGCTTTTCGCAGTTTGATCGGATTCTGACGAGTGGAGGAGGCGGCGACTGGTCGACACGTATTGCCAGGCTCGCCTCACTTGAGATTGCGACCGGACCGGAGATTCAGGTACTTGCGGGCGGCGGTCTTGACCCCTCCGCGCTGGCACGAATCCAACGTACGACCGGGATCCGGGAGTTTCACGTAGGTCGCGCTGCCAGACGACCGGAAACAATTGAAGGCATCGTCGATGCCGAGCGAGTCAGCGGCCTGGTAAGGATGCTCAACGCTTCTGGTGAATGAAATTCTCCACTGCGAGTCTGACTAAACGAACGTCAGCCACTCACCAGGTGCTTCCTTTTCGCCGGAGGTGATGGCAAAAAACACCTTCTGCAGTTCGGCGGTAATTGCGCCACGATCACCGTTCCCTATCTTGATTCGATCGATACTACGAATTGGTGTGATTTCTGCCGCTGTGCCGGTAAAGAAGATTTCGTCGGCGATATAGAGCGAGGCGCGAGGAATAACGGTTTCCTTGACTTCGTAACCAAGCCCCTTCGCAATCTGAATGACCGAATCGCGTGTGATACCAGCCAGAATCGCTGAACTCAGGGGCGGCGTAAACACCTGACCGTCGCGGATCATAAAAAGATTCTCGCCGCTGCCTTCACTGACATTCCCCTGCGTATCGAGCGCAATGCCTTCAGCATAGCCGTTAGCCATCGCTTCCATCTTGATGAGCTGCGAGTTCATGTAGTTGGCAGCCGATTTCGCCGTCGCGGGAATTGTATTCGGCGACATCCGCGCCCAACTCGATGTGCAGACGTCAACACCGTGATCGATGCCTTCCTGTCCCAGATACTTACCCCAGACCCAACTGGCGATGTAGACCTCGATCGGATTTGGCAGCGGGTTGACTCCGAAACTGCCGTAACCGCGGAAGACGATCGGGCGCAGGTAGCATTCAGGAAAATCGTTGACGCGGACCACTTCCGTGCAGGCGGCGACAAGTTGATCGACGCTGAATGCCGGGTTCATGCGGTAAATATGGCAGGAATCATGGAGACGCTGGATATGCTCGCGGAGGCGGAAAACGGCGGGCCCTCGTTTGGTTGCGTAACAGCGAATTCCCTCAAAAAGGGCAGAAGCATAGTGGATGACGTGCGACATGACGTGAATATTGGCATCGTTCCAATCGATCAATTCACCGTTGTGCCATATCTTGCGAGCAGTCTCAGTGGACATAGAGCCTTGTTACTCCTCTTCATGCTCCCGCGAGCAACTTCCCATAATGTCAACAAAATCAAAGCGATGAGCGGTCATCATACTGACTCGTGTTTTAAGGTGTCAAGGAAGCCTATTTGACAAAGTTTTTCGTTGCCTTCTAGAATACCTGGTCTGAGCTTAGTTGTTCGTCGATAATGGTTTGTAATATGCCAATCAACCTCGAGTTAATAGAGATGCTGGTTTGCCCTGCCTGTCGTGCGCGCTTAGAGCTAAAATCTGACGGCAGCAGCCTCAAATGTCTGAGTTGCCGCCGGGTCTACCCTATCCGCGATGAGATCCCGGTGATGATGGTTGACCAGGCCACGATCGAGGATGATGATCGTAGCTGACCGCAGCGACGATTTCATTCCTAATGTCCAAGCTTCTCTTCCACGCGCTCCCAAAGAATTCGCGGATAGTCTTTATCCGATTGCGCAACCTCGGTGAAGCAGTACTCGATACGGCCAATCTTAGTGCGCTGAAACGCTTTCGTCCCGATCTCGAACTGACGACCGTTGTCGAGGGGGTCTTTTCCGAGCTATATCTCTCCGATCCTGAGATCAATCTTTTGTCGCTTGAACGCGGGCCGGGTGAGCGGAGGAGTTCGCTCCGCGCTCGCCTCGACGCCGTGCGCAGGATTCGCAACGGGGGCTTTGACGCGATCATCAACCTTCACGGTGGGCCGGCGAGTGCTCAGCTCGTCGCTACGAGCGGGATCCGGGAACGGGCCGGGGTAGAGCATTTTCGCTTTGGTTACGTCTATAACTGGCGAATCCCTGCCGCCGAACGCATCCTCGGGCGACAGAGTCTGCACACCGTCGAATCGCAGTTTGCCGGTTTTCGCTGGCTCGGCTTGCCGGACGATGAGCCATCTACAACGCGCCTTTTTGTCGACGATGCCAGACGTGCAACCGCCGAATCAAAGCTCGGCGAAGCGGGCCTCGTCAAGAACACCCCATATGCGGTTCTGGCGCCAACCAATGAGTTCTACACCAAACGCTGGATGCCGGAGCGTTATGCGGCTATTGCGGAGAAGCTTGTCGAGCGAGGTTACCAGGTGGTCATGACCGGAGCGCCAACCGACGAACAGAGGGCGCAGCTCGAGAGTGTTCGGACCGTGAGTCGCGTGCCGCTGATTGCCGTCAGCAATCTGGGTGTTGGTGAGCTGGTGGCGGTTATCGCAGGGTCGGGGCTGTTTGTCGGAAATGACAGCGGACCTGCTCACATTGCGGCCGCGCTGAAGGTGCCGCTCGTCGTCCTCTTTGGACCGGCGAGTTCGGTGCGCTGGCGACCCTGGGCCGCTCGGGCCGAAGTGGTGCAGAACTATTTCCCGTGCAATCCGTGCTCAATGTACACTTGCGACGCCTTTCCCGAACCTGAATGTATTCGTTCGATTACTGTCGAACAGGTGATGAGCGCGGTCGAGCGAGTTCTTCGAGTCCAGCAATGACGCGAGCAAGTTGATATAACGAGGATATCTTATCTGTTGATGAAGCCAAACCGCATCCGAGGCATCGTCGATCAATTCAAGGGGAAGCGGCTCGCTGTCCTCGGCGATCTCATGCTCGATCACTTTATCTGGGGCGATGTCCGCCGCATTTCTCCTGAAGCACCCGTGCCAGTCGTCGAGGTAAGTCGCGAGTCATGGCATTTGGGTGGCGCGGGCAACGTCGTCTCAAACCTGCTTGAGCTGGGCGCTGTGGCTTCACCTATTGGCATCGTTGGCGACGACCCGGCCGCCGAACGAATTCGCGCGTTCTGTCTCGATGCCGGTGCTGACGCCTCTGGAATATTGACTGAGCCGTCCCGTCCGACGACCGTCAAGACGAGAATACTCGCCCATAGCCAGCAGGTGGTTCGATTCGACCGCGAGGATCGAAGCTACATTTCGCAAGGCTGCGAATCCCGTTTACACGATCTCTGTGCGCTGGCCATCGACAAGGCTGATGGTGTCATCGTCTCTGACTACGAGAAGGGAACGCTCACTCCAGCTCTGCTGCGGTCAGCGATCGAACATGCCAGGAAGAAGAACAAATTCGTTCTAGTGGACCCGAAGCCACGCAATTGGACCTCCTATCGCGGAGTCGACGTCATCACGCCGAACCAGATGGAGGCTGAGCGAGCGACGGGGATCGAGATCGTTGACGAAGCATCTGTCAAAGCCGCAGCAATGAGCATCAGGAATTCGCTTGGATGCCGAAATGTGCTCATTACCAGAGGCGAGCGGGGTATGAGTCTGCTCGATGCGGAAGGTAATCTGGCGCAGATCCCGACAATGGCGCGTGAGGTTTACGATGTCACCGGCGCCGGAGACACTGTCATCGCCACGCTTGCCCTGGCACTGTCCGCGGGCGCCGAGATCAAGGAGGCGGCTGTGATCGCAAATTACGCCGCAGGTGTTGTCGTTGGCAAGGTAGGTACCGCTACGCTGTCGGTGACCGAGCTTCTAGATGCGATGGTCAATTGATCAACGCCGTCTTCGTCGTTAATACTTCGCGGTTTGTTCTATGGCGGCGAGAACGTCATCAATCTGGGGAAGGGTCGCGTCTTCGACATCAGGCGCGTAGGCGACAAAACAATCGAGAGCGGCGACTCTCTTGACCGGGGCATCTAGATAGTCGAAAAGTTCATCCGCGATGCGAGCGGCTATTTCAGCACCATAGCCCCACGAAATCATATCCTCATACGCGACAATCACGCGATTAGTCTTTCGGACGCTCGTCTCGATTGCTTTCCAATCAACCGGATTGAGGCTGCGCAGGTCTATGATCTCGACCGAAATGCCGTTCTCCGCGGCCCGTTTTGCTGCCTGCAGAGATCGGTGGACAAGCGCGCCGTAGGTGACGATCGTCAGCGACTGGCCTTCGCGAACTACCTTTGCCTTGGCGAATGGGATCATGAAATTGCGACCCGGATAAATACCCTTATTGTAGGTCTGGCGGTAGAGGTGTTTGTGCTCAAGAAAAAGCACTGGGTCGTCAGAGCGTATCGCAGTTCGCAGCAATCCGTTCGCGTCGACGGCATTAGACGGCATGACTACACGCCAGCCCGGGATATGCGTGAAGAGCGAAACTCCCGACTGGCTGTGATAGATGGCTCCGCCTTTGAGATAGCCGCCAATTGGAACTCTCACCACCATCGGACATTTCCAGCCATTGAACGAGCGCCATCGAAGGAGCGGCACTTCGTTGTGAAGCTGCATGTAGGCAGGCCAGATATAATCAAAAAACTGAATCTCAGCGAGAGGCTTCAAGCCGCGAGTTGCCATGCCCATGGCGCGCCCGATGATGTTTGCCTCCGCGAGGGGAGTGTTATAGACGCGCGCGCTGCCAAAGCGTCGCTGCAGGTTGGCCGTTACCTTGAAGACACCACCTTTCCCCTTGACCTTGTCAAGGTTCTCTATTCGGCTGCAATCGGCAACATCCTCGCCGAAGAGGACGGTCCGAGGATTGTGCTCCATCTCGTCCTTGAGACACCGGTTGATCAGGTCGGCCATGATGACGGGTGTCTCCGATGATTCCGGCCGGTCCTCGGTATCAAACTCTGACGAAGTCGGATCTACATCGGGAGAGTAGACATAAAGTGTGGCTGTCTCCGGGGCCGGTTGCGGCAGGGCGAGTGCCTCATCGGCAGCGCGATTGACCTCCGCGTCCACCTCTTCTTCCAGCTTCCGCAGCTCAAACTTGGAGATGCGTTCCTCTTCAGTCAAGAGCGTCGCCAGTTTGAGAATCGGGTCGCGCGCCGCGTCGAGGCTGAGCTCCTTGGCGGTTCGATACAATCGCTCGTCATCCGATTGCGAGTGCGAATAGGGCCTGACGACATGCGCGTGAACCAGGGCTGGTCCACGACGGGACCGGCAGTAATCGATCGCCCGTACGAGAGTTTCGTGGCTCTCAATGACATCCGTCCCGTCGCATTCCTCGATGTATAGATTGGGCAAACCCGAGACAACTCTTGAAATGTTGGCCCCCGCTGTCTGCACTTCCACCGGGACGGAGATGGCGTACCCGTTGTCTTCGATGAGGTAAAGGACGGGAAGCCGGAGATTGCACGCAGTATTGAGCGATTCCCAGAACTCGCCCTCGCTGGTAGTCCCGTCTCCAGCCGAGACATAGACGATCTCGTCCTCCTTGAAATGTTCGGCACGGTCCGTAATCTCATTGATCAACGAGTAGCGGTAACCAGCCTCGGCAGCTCCGATTGCCTGCAGGAACTGAGTTCCAGTGGCTGATGAGCGGGAGACGATGTGCAGCTTTGAGTCGCTCCAGTGCGACGGCATTTGCCTCGCCCCGGAATTCTTATCATCCCGTGCTGCGACCGAATTGAGAAAATGGTCATACGGCTTGACCCCCAGTTGGAGGCAGAGAGCGCGGTCGCGATAGTAGGGATAGAACCAGTCGTATGCCGGTCTGAGCAAACGGCCGGCAACTGCGAGTACGCCTTCGTGGCCAGCGCCGCTGATCTGGAAGAAGACACGATTCTGCAACTTCAGTTGAAGTTCCTTGTCATCGATCCGCCGCGACATGTACATCGTGCGGTAAATGCCGATCAGAGTTGCAGTGTCCAGCGCCGTCTGCCGTTGCGCTTTCAGTTCGGTCACCATGAAGAAGGTCTCCTCAAACGGGAAACTATGACGAGGAATGTCAACGAAACTCCGGGAGCACCGATGGAGTCGAGACGATAGTTCGCCAGTCTAGCGAACTGGCGGGAGATTGCGCAAGGCCCGCGCACCGTGCCATGATCGCGGTCCTGTCAGGTGGGGGAAACTGCTCGCCGAGAAAGCCTTGAAACCTATTGTTGCGAGCAGGATAGCGCCCACACGGTAGGATCTGAAAGCTATCCCATATGAAGCAAGTGACGATTGTCTGTGATGGGAGCAGTCTCGGAAATGGGACTCGAGGATCAAGAGCCGCCGCAGCAGCTTTGCTCGACTACCAGGCTCGGAGGCGGCTACTCGGGGAATATCTCGGTAACGCAACCAACCAACAGGCGGAGATTGCCGCTGCATGCCTTGGACTTGAAGCGCTGCGCGAGCCGTGCAAGGTGCATCTCATCTCCGACTCACAATATGTGGTCAAGACCATGAAGGGTCTTTTCAGGCGCAAAACAAATCTGGATTTCTGGAAAAGACTGGACCGCGCTTCCGAACCTCACACCGTAAACTGGACCTGGACGCGCGGGCACGCAGGCCATGAGCTGCAGGAGAAGTGCGATAAGGCCGCCAGACTGATCGCAGAGTCGGGTCGAGTCGATGCAGAAAGACTGCTGGAAATACTCGAGGATTAATTCGGAGACGCGGAGCCCATGAGAGGCGCAAGTGACAAAATCCCGTCCCTGATCTCGCTCGTTCTCTGCGCGCCATCGGCCTTATCGAAATTGGACAAGCGGGAAGTGCTCTGCTATCGTGACGACTTATCGCTGCATTACTTTTGCCCTCATAAGGAACTCATATGAAGCCCATGACGGCGGCTGACCGTTCCGCCTCGACCGCAACCGCGCTGAAGATTGAGACCGTCGAACCCGGGAGAGCCGGGCTCGCCACCTATCTTGACCTGACAAAACCCCGGATCACGGTCCTGGTTGTGCTTTCCGCCCTCGCGGGCTTTGTCATGGGATCGCCCCAGGGTGTGGATTACCTGGGTTTGCTCCACACTGCTGTGGGAATCTCGCTTCTCGCAAGCGGTATTGCCGCACTCAACCAGTACCTCGAGAGGGAACTCGACGGCCGCATGCGCCGCACTCAGACGCGCCCTCTGCCTGCCGGCTTACTCTCGCCAGACAAAGCTCTCGTTTTCGGCATCGTCCTCTCCGTCGTTGCTGAACTCTACCTGGCCTACTTTCTCAACCCGTTGACAGCGTTCTTGGGTCTGGTTGCATTGGGCAGCTATCTTTTTGTCTACACACCGCTCAAGACGCGAACGACCTGGTGCACATTCATCGGGGCGATTCCGGGAGCACTTCCGCCGTTGCTTGGTTGGACCGGGGCGACGAATCAGGTTGGGATCGAGGCAGTCGTTCTTTTCGGCATCCTTTTCCTCTGGCAATTCCCACACTTTCATGCGATCGCGAGTCTTTACCGCGAAGACTACGAGCGTGCTGGTATCCGGATGCTGCCAGTGGTTGAACCCGATGGACGAAGGACGGCGCGTGAAATCGTTTTATATACGGTGGCGTTGATCCCGGTGAGCATGTTGCCAACGGCGCTGAAGCTGTCCGGGTCCATTTATCTTGCCGGCGCGATAGTTCTCGGCCTTTGGTTTCTCTATGTGGGACTGCGCGCGGCGAAGGCAAAATCGAAGGCGAGCGCGCGAGTTCTCTTGCGCGCTTCCGTTATCTACCTGCCACTCCTGCTGTTACTCATGATCCTCGATCGCTAGGGATCGCCGAAGCCACAGTCGCTTCAACTCAATCGCGACGCGAGGCGCGGCGCAAACGGTCCATCAGCGCGACACCCAGGCCTGTCTCTTCTACTCGTTCACAATAGATCACCCGAATCTTGTCCTCGTCGCACGCTCGAAAGAATTGAAAGAGCGTGTACGCGTAGTCGCTGACGTTCAGGCAAACAGCCTGACGAGCAAAGAGTTGTGTAGCGGCGGGTGGTGTCAGCCCGATGAATCCTGCCCCCGATTCGTCACCTGCGTGACGCGGGTGACTCACAAGTCTGACGGTCGCCGCTGGCGAATAGTGCCTGTGTTTGAGGCCCGGGCTTACTGGCTGCTGGTCCGATGCGTCGCTTCTCTGTGTGATCCGGGGAATCACCCGGCGGAGGTCCTCAATGGTTAGCGCGCCCGCGCGCAGAACGATGGCGTCCCCTCCGCTGCAATCGACAACGGTTGATTCGATCCCGAAGTGCGTCTGCTCTCCCTGAAGAATGCACGCTATGCGTCCGTCGAGATCCGTCTTCACTGCCTCCCAGGTAGTCGGGCTGGGTCGTCCCGAGAGATTTGCCGACGGGGCCACAAGTGGGGTTCCGCTTTCGCGAATGAACTCCAGCGCGAGTTGATGCGTTGGCATTCTGACCCCCACCGTCTCGAGCCCTGCGGTCGCGATTTTCGGAACCGACGGCTTTCGTGGCAGAACGAGTGTCAGCGGGCCCGGAAAAAACGCCTCGATCAGTTCATGAGCAATTGGCGGGATTGTCGCCGCGATCTCCTCAATCTGCCCGACAAAGGACACGTGAGCGATCAGCGGGTTGTCGCTCGGACGGCCTTTGGCAATGAAGACCTTCTCGATCGCCGATTCGGAAAAGAGCGCGGCGCCGAGACCAAAAACGGTTTCGGTGGGAAAGGCTACGACTTCGCCGGCACGAATAAACTCGGCTGCGACACGAGGCGAGCGCGTCAGCCTTGTCTTCATCGAAGCCGCCTCAGGGGCGGCGGCAACGGGTTCTGCGGAGCCGGGAGGAAGTGGCCATAGGCAGTCACAGCGCGATTGATAGTCTCGAAGTTGAGCGCTGATGTAGGTCCACTAAACTCGCGCGTGCGCGGGGCGAACGATGTGCGAGCCTGGACGACGATGACCCGATATGTCGAACCTGCGTCGAATCCGCTCTGGCTCCAATTTCCCACTGCATCGGTAAGGACCGGTAGCGGGATGCCACCGTTCCCGGCGGATCTCGAAAAGCTGACGGTCACCATCACCATCGGGGCGCCACCGACGCTGTTGACCTTACCCGAAACCTGATACTGGGTTGACGCCGCCTGAGTCACTGTCACCGTCTTGCCGGCAATGGTCAGGGTTCCAATGCGAGGTGTCAGCCCCGGATTGGCGGCGATTAGA
>JBDTUW010000026.1:0-13971 GCA_040007555.1 Acidobacteriota bacterium
CTGAGCGCCGTGCGGATCGAGGCCCAATCCTCTCAGATGGTTTTCGAACTCTTCCTGCGCCTTGGCTGCGTCGGCTGGTTTGACCTTGATTGAAACTTCGAGCAAGTCCTCACCATCCGGCAACCTCCACTCCTCAGAAGTCAATTTATGTTTGAATCCTTTGTGCACCGTGGTCCAGCACAGCACGCGAATCGGCCCCATAACCTGGAGTGCAGCGAAATCTATGGGTTTCGCGGAAGACTCTGCGACAAGGCGCATCTGATCCTTCGAGAAGAGCTTCTCGATCGAGCGTCGGCCCTCCGCTGCCGCATCGATCTCACTCCGTTTTCGCATTTGCGTCAAGGACGCAGAACAGACGACTCGTTCCCCTGTTCTATCGGCTTCCACTTTGAACCCGGCGACTCTTTTCCACCCCTCGCCTACCGCTTGAGGAATCACTGGACGAATCTTGACCGTGGTGTCGTCAGCATCACCCTTAACCAGGCGCGCGCGAAGGACGATTCCGGCTTTGAAAAGCGTGAGCTTTGGTGTGTCGTAGAAAAAAATGATGCGAATCTCCGCGGAGTCCTCGTCAAGCTTGAGCGCTCTCAAAGCCTGCAGCTCCTGGTCTGGGCGCATCGTCACCTTAATCTCGACGGCTTCGATGCCCTGGGTTGCGACTGGCGCCACCTTCACATTTACCTTGCTGTCTGCCATACGGGTCCTCCAAAACGGAGCAAAACTGGACAAAACTGGGCAAAAACGGGCCAAAACGCGGCGCTACCTAGCTCTTTACTCCCACCAATACAGTGACTGGATAGGTGTAGTGTATCTTCTCCCCTCGCAGGTGTGCTCCGATACCCAGACGATCAATACCGATGTCTCCTCGTACGAGGTCGCGAACTTTCTTATCATCACCCGGATTAGGAAAGGAAGTTGCGAGCTGCTGTTCGAGCTCCATCTCCATCCGGTAGAACTGCAACTCGACGTTCTTCAACCCCGCATCTTTCACCAGTCGATTAAGTTCAGTGAACGTTAGCGCGCTGGAATGTGACGGGTCCAGCAGTTTCTCGAACTGGTTGTACGCTTCAACCTGATCGTCTGGCAAGACCGCATCCACAACTAGAATTCGTCCTCCGGAGTGACAAACACGTACCATCTCAAAAAGGACTCTGTGGGGATGGAGAAAGTGGTGAAATGCATATCGGCTAAGGACCACGGAAAAACTGTCATCCGGAAACGGGAGCGTCTCGATGTCACCCTGGTGCCAGGACAGGTTCTTCAAATCTCGGGTCGCTGCAAGGGAAGCCGCCTGCTCGAGCATGGCGGGCGTAATGTCAATCCCCGTTACGTGAGCGGCAATCTCAGCAAATGCACATGCAACGATACCGGAACCGCACGCGACATCGAGAACCGTATCACCTTCTGAAAGACCTGCCGCGGCGATCAGCAGTCCGAGCGACTCCTCGTCATTGTGTCCGGGCATTTGTGAAAAATGCACGGCCTGGCGCGTAAACTGATCGATGGTCGATTGCTGGTGCGTGGTCATTTCCCCGCTCCACCGGTGGAATGTGCAAAGCTATTGCGCGTTGTGAAGGATTATTCCAAGACAATAGCGGGTGCCGGATCGAAGCCGACTGACACCATGTTTGATGTTCATCCGATAGTACCCGCGCACGCCAGGCACCGGACGATGGCGATTGGGAAAAATGATGAACCGGCCGCGTTCAAGAGTAATCGCCTCACCTCGTGTCTGAGATCTCGGGCGTTGTTCATTCAGGAGGAACTCCCCGCCGGTGTAGTCAGCCCCGTGGCCACTGAGAACACAGGCCCCCTGCAGCGGGAAGGCGATCGCGCCATATAGATCCTGATGCAGGCAATTGTAATCGCCAGCTTCGTATCGCAGAAGGAGCGGTGTCGGTTTTATCTGTCCCGCTTCACGGCAGAGCGTCATGAACTCCTCGTAAGTCGCTGGGTAATGTTGCGCCTGATTCATCCGCTCCATCCAGTCGTTGGCGAAAGGGGCGAGATTTTCGTAGAACGTCTTTTGCAGATATGAGATTAGCGAAGGCAACGGATCGGCGAAGTACTTGTATTCGCCGCTGCCGAAGTTGTGCCGCTGCATGATGACTCGACTGCGAAATGAAGCGTCGTCTGCATACAAGTGAATTAGTGCTTCGTTTTGTGTTGACGCCAACACTGGCCCGGTCAGAGCATACCCCTGGCCATCCAGTTGCGTAAACATATCGGACCAGTTGATTCCTTCGACAAGGGATCTGGTGGTCGCCGGGATTGAGCTTACATTCGTCATTTGTCGGGATGCTAGCAGGACGGGCGGATGTGATCTATCCGGATCTGGTCCTCGAAAGAACTGCTGGGACGGCAATGTGATCGATCGCGTTTCCACCGGATATCATCCGTCGGCCGTCCCGGCTTTCCCTGCTGTCACTGCTGTCGCTAACGTCCCTGTTGTCCTTGCCGTCCCTGCTGTCCTTGCTGTCCTTTTGTCGCCGTGGCTGTCCAATGAGAAAACGGGCGAATCTCATTACTGAAATTCGCCCGTCAGGTCTTTCCTCAATAGAACTCGCGCCCTATGCGGGAGCCGGATTTCCACCCGTGATCGGTGGAAGTATCGGGTTGAGCATCGGCTCCTTATCGGCCGGCTTCCCACCTTCCGGTTGTGTTGGTCTCGGATTCGGGGAGACTGGCTCATCAAGCGGCAACCCGGCTACGACACGTCGAATCTGGATTGCATCCAGTGATTCTCGCTCGAGCAGGGTTATCGCGAGACGATCAAGCGCGTCCCGGTGCTCAAGAATGATCCGTCGCGCGCGCTCGTACTGCTCAAGCACGATACGCTTTACTTCCTGATCGATCTTGATCGCCGTGTCCTCGCTGTAATCCTGGTGTTGCGCGATCTCCCGACCGAGGAAAATCTGCTCTTCCTTCTTGCCGTACGTCAGTGGTCCGAGATTCGACATCCCAAACTCACAGACCATCTTGCGCCCGAGTTCCGTCGCACGCTCGATGTCATTTGACGCGCCCGTCGTGATCTTACCCAGGAAAACGTCCTCCGCAATTCGACCACCCATCAGAATCGCGATCGATCCTTCAATGTACTCACGCGAATGAGTGTAGCGATCACCCTCGGGTAACTGCTGAGTCGTACCCAGCGCCATACCTCGCGGGATAATCGTCACCTTGTGCACTGGATCCGCATTAGGCACCTTCAGACCGACTATCGTGTGCCCCGATTCGTGATACGCCGTTGTCTTCTTCTCTTCATCGGACATGACGGCTGACTTACGTTCGGAGCCCATGAGAACCTTGTCCTTGGCCCACTCAAAATCACCCATCGCGACTACTTTCTTACTGTAGCGCGCTGCGTTGAGTGCTGCCTCGTTGACGAGGTTTGCAAGATCGGCCCCGGTGAATCCGGGAGTACCGCGCGCGATCACCGAAATATCCACATCGTCGCCGAGCGGAATTTTTCGCGTATGTACCGCAAGGATTCCTTCGCGTCCACGGACATCGGGTCGTTGGACTATGACGCGTCGATCAAATCGACCAGGGCGCAACAAAGCTGGATCGAGCACATCGGGTCGGTTGGTCGAGGCCACCAGAATGACCCCGTCGTTTGATTCAAAACCGTCCATCTCAACCAGTAGTTGATTGAGAGTCTGCTCGCGCTCATCGTGGCCGCCGCCAAGTCCGGCGCCTCGATGCCTTCCAACGGCGTCAATCTCATCGATAAAGATGATGCATGGAGCGTTCTTCTTGCCCTGCTCGAAAAGGTCACGCACACGCGAGGCGCCGACTCCAACAAACATTTCGACAAAGTCGGACCCCGATATAGAGAAGAACGGCACATTCGCCTCACCGGCAACTGCGCGGGCAAGTAGCGTCTTGCCAGTTCCCGGCGGTCCCATCATGAGAACGCCCTTCGGGATCCGTCCGCCCAGTTTTTGAAACTTCTGCGGCTCCTTCAGGAATTCGATGATCTCCTGTAATTCGTCTTTGGCTTCTTCAACGCCAGCCACATCCTTAAACGTCACCCGCTTCTGCTGGTTTGATAGAAGTTTTGCGCGGCTCTTACCGAACGACAGTGCCTTATTTCCGCCGTTTTGCATCTGCCGCATCATGAATATCCAGAATGCGAAGATAAAGATAAACGGTGCAGATGCCGCGAGCAGGCTGAGCCAGAAACCTCCCGTCGAGGATGGTTCAAACTCCACTCGGACACCATTCTTGTTCATGAGATCAGCCAGATCGCGCGCGACAAACTCGCCAGGAATCTTGGCGACGTATTTCGCACCCGTCTTGAGCTGACCACTAACCTTATTTGGCTCAATCGTCGCCTTGTCAACTTCGTGCGCGGCGACCTTATTGACGAGATCCGAATAGCTCAATTCAGCCGGTTGATTCCCGCCAGTGTTGTTGAATACCTTGTAGAGGAGGATTGCCCCCCCGATGATCACAACCCACAAAATTACTTGCCTGATTGTCGAGTTCAAACCCATGTTCCTCCGTTCAAAAGCACCGAACCGTCATTCTAGCCTATTTTTTTCCAAATCGCTCAGGATTTTGCTCGGTGCCAACCCCCTCAATCTCCGCTGGATTAGTTTTTTCAAGTACCAGACTGCTTCCTCGTTTCCTTACCTTGAATCCACCCGGCAGCTCGACGCCTCGTCCACCCTCGCCCTTCATCATCAGCCGCTCCACCGCCGCCAGATGTACCTGGTCAATCCGTCGCAAATCACCGCGCCCATTGCGCAGCCAGACGCGCAACACGCGCCGGCGCAACGCCGGGTGCTCGCTTCCCACAACGCGCAGATTTAGACTTCCGCCCCCTTCGTCTGCCAATCCCAGTACCTGCGCCGCACGACCGCTCAACTCCTCATCGTCTTCCGCCACCAACGCAGCCATCCTTAGCAGCGCCTCATCGAGGCGCGGATTGAATGACCTTAGATGCGGCAGCAGGTCATGGCGTACCCGGTTCCTCTGTAAATCTTTCGAAAAATTTGAGCTGTCGCTTCTGAAGTCGAGGTGGCGCGCAGCGCAGTGTTCCAGAACCTCCGCTCGCGTCACCTCGAGCAGTGGTCGAATGAGCGTGACGTCTTCGCACAGAGGGCCGAGAGATCTGGCCGCATGAATACCACGGAGGCCCTCAGGCCCCGTGCCGCGCATCAATCGCATGCATATCGTCTCGACCTGGTCGTCTCTGGTGTGTGCTGTGGCGGCAAATACTGATTGAGTCGCCCGAGCTGTCCGTGCAAAGAAATCGTAGCGGGCGTCGCGTGCGACCGCTTCGAGATTTCGGCTTTCGGTCTGCGCCCGTGCCGTTATGTCCTGACTCTCCATTATGAAAGCCACGCGTTGCTCAGGATCAGACAAGATCCTGAGTTTGGAGGCGAAGCTCCCGACAAAATCCGCGTCCCTGTCTGATTCATCGCCTCGTAGAAGGTGGTTCAAATGAGCGATTGTCAGATGCCCTTCGTGCTCTCTTGCCAATGCATCCGCGAGGGCGATCGAATCAGCCCCACCCGAGACGCCAACAACGAGTCTTGAGCGGTGCGGCACATCCCGACCGTTGAGGCTCGCACGCAGCTTTCGTTCAAGAGCAGTCTTCATCCGTTAGGTTCATGACACGGCCCGACAGGGGCGTTTTCGGGATCACCGTTAAGCTCTAAATCCATTCTCTCGCGCAAAGCGACCGAGAATACCTTTGACGATCACTTCAAGCTGACTACCCACACGATAATCAGCAGCGGCGACATAATGGACTCGATCCTCGGCGATCAAACGGTAAATGCTCTTCTGCGAGAGTTCTGGATTCCAGCGATCGGGGTCGAAAACGGCGATCGCCTGTCCTCCCTGGTGGCGGATCATCTTCATCGATGGAATATCGGTGTCACCATCGCCAATAAAGATCATTCTAGAGAAAGGGATAGGACGCTCTTCCATCGGCTGCCATCGATTGACACGTTCGTTATCCCAACTATTGGCAACTCCCTTGTTGATCCGAAACAGAAACTGAGTCTTCGTGGTGTAGTTGATCGCAACGGCGGGCCAGACTGCCTCTCCCATCTCGTTGTAGAGATACTTCGAAGCATAGACCTTGCGGAAGCTTTCGAAGATAGGGCTCGCTTCAATCATTTCGAGCACGCCGGAGGAAACGACGTAGTGTTCGAGCGCGAGTCCGCGTTCGCGTGTGTATTCGTTCAAACGCGTAAACCAGGTATCCAAGCCGAGAAAGAGCGGCGTCTGCTGACCGTGCCGGTGGAGAAAGTCCCTGGTGATGGGCGTGCCCCGCATTCTGGCGTGATCCAGCATTCGCCACATATACATAAGGACTTCGTCGGCATCGTGGTGTCTCGCAGCCTCTTTTACCTCAGCCCAAAAATGTGACGCTTCAACCCCGAGCTCAGAAATGAAACTGTGCTCCTGTATGTTGCCTTGCGCCAAAGTGCCGTCGAAGTCATAGACTATCGCCGTTCTGGCAAGGGATGAGTTCTCATCTTCCGGTATCAGTGGCTTCTGCATTACCCCCTCCGTCGCATTCTTTTTGCGACTTCTCAAGACTTGCACGGCTTTTGTCGTGGGAGAACTTCACTCATGAAGGCGTCTGGCATCTTGTGCTCCGCGGGCTTAGATTTGATGGCATGCAACGGCTCGCACTTCTGCTTTGTCTATTAGTGTTACATCCCGGTCGTGGTCTCCAGGAGCCGCCGCGTTCCATCGAGCGCATTGAAGGGCGCGCGCAGTTTGATGAACTTGCCCGCATTCAGTTTCATGGGAGGTTCAGCGCTCTGCCAAATATCATGTTCGCCATCGATCGCGCTGATCATGGGCGAGTCTACTACATCAACTCGCGGCGCTACCGCTTTCACAAGGATTTCCTCAGCGCGAATTATCTCACGCTCGAACGCGGGACCAAATTCTACGAACTGAACTACCTCTCGCCATCGCGCCGCTTCGTTCTCGGTACTATCTCGTGGCACGCCGCGAAAGGGAAATTTACTTTCGAGTTGTGGGAAGGCGATCTGACCACGGTCACCCTCCTGACGGATGCATTTGATCGTCTCAAAAAGAGCTTCTTCGCCCCGCTCTACTTCAAGGCTAACTCCGTTCAGCATGAAGCGATCGCGCGCCAGATAACCAACCTGCCGCGAATACTCCCCGCAGAACTGGAGTCGGTTGGCGACTTCGTCCCACTCAACCAGGCGCGGAATGTCGGAGTGCTGAGGATCATCGATCGCATGTCTGATCAAACCATCATCGATCGGAATGAGGTCATCATTTTCCGCGAGCCGCCGCTGCAACTGACGCCGTGTTCCGGGTTGATCACGACGACATTCGGAGCGCCGCTCGCACACGTCAATCTGCTCGCCAAGGGCTGGGACATTCCCAATGCATTCATCAAGGGCGCAGCCGAAGAGTATCGAGTGCTGGAGGGCACATTCGTTTACTTTGAGGTTCGTGAAGACGGATTCACGTTGCGTCCCGCCGCCTTGGCCGAAACGACCGAGTATGGCCGTCGAATGGCCGAGCGATCGGATCTGCTGACACCCAGGGCCGATCTGAGTTTTCGACAATTGACATCTCTTGCGCTGCAACGAAAAGGGGATGCGCTGCGGTTTGGAGCGAAATCCGCGAATCTCGGCGAGGTCGCGCACGCAGTCCGTTCCGGACTTGTCAAAGGTGTTTCAGTGCCACCGGGATTTTCCATTCCCTTCTTTTACTACGATCAGTTTATTCGGTCGAACGGGCTTGAGCAGGCAATAGTCGAGATGCTCAGTAACGATCGTTTCAATCACGACCCGGCGTACCGTAAGCAGCGCCTCAGAGAAATGCGGACACTGATTGTTCAGGGTCGTCTTGATCCGACGCTCCACCAGGCAGCCTGGTCTCGGGTCAGGCAAATGTTCGCGGGTAAGGGCGTATTTGTGCGGAGTTCAACGAACGCGGAGGACCTTGAGAACTTCAGCGGCGCAGGTTTGTACACGACGGTGCCAAACGTCCGTGGTCGGGCCGAGCTTATGACAGCTATCAAAACCGTCTGGGCGTCGGTTTGGAACTTTGAGGCCTACGAAGCACGGGAGAGCGCCGGAATCAACCACGCGGCGGTCTACCCGGGAGTACTCATCCAGGAAGGCGTGCCTGCCGACTCGGCGGGTGTGCTGGTGACACTCAACCCTTTTGATCGGGAAGACGAAACCGGCGTCTATATCAACGCGAAGCGCGGGCTGGGAATCCGAGTGGTCGAAGGGCAACAGATACCGGAGCAGGTCATCTTCGACAGCCGCACCGGTCTCATCAGAGTGCTGACGCGGTCATCCGATGACACGATGCTGACGTTTGATGCAGCGGGCGGGGTGCGTGAAGTGAGGATTGGAACCGAGAGGCGCGTTCTGACGGACGAGATAATCAAGCGCCTCGCCCGCTCAGCGCTGGACATAAAGCGCTCGTTCATGGGGCGCGATCAGGATATCGAATGGGTCGTCGTGGGGCACAGGCTCTACGTCGTTCAGTCAAGACCAGTGGTCAGTGGTCAATGATCAGTGGTCAGTTGTCGACAGTCTTTTAACGCAGACGCGCGGAGCTACCGAGACGCAGAGAGAGGCACCTTGCTTCGCGTCTCAGTTGCTCCGCGCCTCTGCGTTCAGCACATCGAGAGGGACAACAGATTCCATGGGGTTGGATTAATAACCCAATTCTTGGAAAAGGAACCTCTCACTTCACTAGTAACTGCGTCAAGTAACATGCGCAGTGTCTTCCATTGGCATGGATTTATAACCCTATTTTTGTAACAGAATAATCTTATCCGAAATTATGGAGCCAATAACCAAGCATATGAAAAATCCTGTGTTGTGCGAAGAAGTCGACTTCGCCTCAAAGCTTTAGTGTGAGTGAAGTTACCGTAGCGTGTTGATGATTACATGCAGTTGGAATGCAGCTTGCGTTGATCGGGATCGGGTGGAATGCCATCCACAAAGGCGAGCTATGCGGTCACGACGTTACGGGGAAGTAGAAAGGACCTGATCATGAAAAGAAATATTTCTCGCGATTTACAGCGAGCAGCCGGTCTGATCGGCGTCATCATCGCTTTGATGGTGCCTGCGCTCGCGCAGGTTACAGCCGGGAAGATACGCGGCATCGTTCTTGATCCGACTGGTGCACTTGTCAAAGGGGCGAAGGTCACGATCATTAACGCAAGCAATAATTCTGAGCTGACGGCTCAATCATCGGGAAGCGGTGAGTATCAATTTAACGACCTGATTCCGGGCGAGTATTCATTGAAGGTAGAGGCTCCGAATTTCCGGTCAGTCAATCTGTCGGGTGTCCGCGTCGAGCTCAACCAGACGACTGACATCTCGACGCAATTGCAACTTGGCGTGGCGACTGAAGTGGTTCAGGTTTCGGGTGGCGGTTTGGAGCTCGTTGATACCACGACAACCACTCTTTCAAAGGGATTTAACGATCGCCAGGCGGTCGAGCTGGCTCAGACCAATATTGGAGGAGCGTTCGGTGGAGGCGTCAACAATCTCGCCCTGCTTGCGCCCAACGTTTCCAGCAGCGGTGGTGTCGGTGTGGGTACGGGCGGTTCTGTCGGTGGCCAGCGTCCGCGCAACAACAACTTCGTCGTCGACGGCGTCGACAACAACGATAAATCAATTACTGGACCCCAGCTTTATGTCTCCCCTGAGACGGTGGCTGAGTTCTCGTTGCTCGCCAACCAATTCTCGGCGGAATTTGGAAGATCAAACGGCGGGCAGTTCATTACCGTCACGAAGTCGGGAACCAATCAGTATCACGGCGCGGCATACGGATTTTTCCAGAATCGTTATCTGAACGCGCTCGATGCTTTGCAGAAGAGGGCGGGTGTGATTCGTGAGCAGGTCGCCGGTCGCGAAGACGATTTTATGCCGCGAGCTGATTTCGGTCGCTTTGGAGCGAACGCCGGCGGACCAATCATCAAGGACAAGCTCTTTGCCTTTGGCTCGTATGAACGGATTCAAAGCGGTAATGCGGCCTCAGCAGGCGGACTCGTGGCACCCACGGCGGCAGGGTTGACCGCGATTGGGGCGCTACCGGGTATTTCGACGCCGAACTTCAACATCTTCAAACAGTATGTCCCGGTTGCGCCACTCGCCGATGCCGGCACGATTGCGATGTGCAGAGTGGTTCCGACCGCTGGAGTTTGTCCGAATGACAACTTTGCGAACATCCCGGTTGGGAATATCAATTTCGCCGCACCCAACTTCACGACGAACATAAACTGGATCGTCAACATCGATTACAACCAGAACGACAGGACGCAGCATCGTGGTCGTTTTATCCATAATGACTACAAGGCTATCGATGTCGATGCCTTCCTGCCGCAGTTTTTTGTGCTGACTCCTGTCGAGAATCGACTCTTTTCATACACGCTGCTGCACACCTTCACTCAGAGGCTGACAAACGAGACGCGGATTGCTTATCGTCGAAGCGTGCAGTCGTTCCCGGTGCCGGAGGGCGTTTCATTTCCAGGGCTTGACGCGTTCCCGAACATCGGATTGAATGACCTCGGTTTCGATATCGGCCCGAACGGTAATTTTCCCCAGTTCGGAATCGAGAACAACTATCAGATCGTCAACAATACGACCTATCTCAAGGGAAACCATTCGCTGAAATTTGGGGTTGATTTTCGCAACATCATTTCTCCGCAATCGTTCGTGCAGCGGGAACGTGGTGACTATCAATATTCGGCGACCGACTTCTACCTGCGCGATCTAAGCCCGGACCTGCTGGGCCAGCGTACGGTCGGCTCTTCTCCTTACTACGGGAATCAACAGCTGTTCTTCCCGTTTATTCAGGATGATTGGCGGATTCGGCCGAACGTCACTCTCAATCTCGGCCTGAATTATTCGTATCAAAGCATTCCGCGTGGAGCGAAGCTGCAAGGTCTGAACTCAATCGCATCGGTTCCAGGTTTGATTGAGTTCAAGGTACCAGAGGCGCAGAAGGGGAATTTTGCGCCGAAGCTCGGCATCGCGTGGTCACCTGGCTTTAGCGGAGGTACACTCGGCCGCCTTTTCGGAACGACTGGGCAGAGCTCGATCCGAGCCGGGTTCTCGCTTGGCTACGACAACATCTTTGATAATCTGTATATTCTGGCGCTTCCGCCTCAGGCGAATCAGACCGTGGATACAGACATCAACGCCTACACGGCGCGGTTCCTGGCGCAGGGCGGTATCCCGAACACACCGGTGACCGGCATCACCAATCCCGCGGCTGCGCGCTCAGTGACGTCGGCATACATTCCAGACCAGGAAGTGCCGTATTCGGTGACGTACACCCTCAGCTTCCAACGTCAGTTCCAGAGGGACTGGTCGATCGAGGCGCGATATCTGGGTACGAGGGGCGTGCACCTTCTGACTCAGAACCGCATCAACTCGCAGAACAAGGTGACGCCGCAGACTGGTGGCCTGCCGACATTCCTCGCGCGACCGACACAGGCTCAGCTCGACGCTTTGACATTGAATCTGGATACGATCACAGCCCGGACTGCGACTTTGCCGGCGTATGCTGCGGCCGGTTTTGCGGCGAATATCGTCGGTTTCCTCTCTAATGGGAATTCGAACTACCACGCATTCTCGATGCAGCTCAATCGTCGCTTCTCGGGCGGCTTCCAGGCGACGGCCGCATACACGTGGAGTCACCTTATCGACGACACGACGGCCGAGGTATTCTCTACCGTTCTCTCACCGCGTCGCGTTGAGGACTTCCAGAACCTGAATGCAGAAAAGGCTGATTCGGCTCTCGACCGCCGTCATCGCTTTGCCTTTTCCGGAAACTATGAATTGCCCTTCCTGAAGAACTCGAATGGCTGGATGCACACGGCGTTTGGCGGCTTCAATGTGGCGGGGACGCTTTCATTCGAGTCCGGTCAGAGGGCGACCGTTCTGAGCGGAACCGACTCAAACCTGAACGGCGACGCGGCTGCCGACCGCACCATCAGGAACGCGAATGGGGTCCGCAACACGGGTAGCACCGTTACGGCGCTGCTTAACACCGCGGGCAAGACGGTTGGCTACCTCGCCAACAACCCAAATGCAGAGTACATTCAGGCCGGCCGCGGCGCAGTTGCGACATCTGGTCGCAACACACTGTCGCTCCCAGGTATCAACAACATCGATTTCTCGCTCTTCAAGAACTTCGCGATCAGGGAGGAAATGAAGCTGCAGTTCCGCGTGGATTTCTTCAACGCGTTGAATCACGGTCAATACATTCCGGGCTCACCGAATGCTGTGATTCCAATCGCAACGACAGGTGTTTCGGATGTCAACACCGTCGGCCGTACGTCGTTCAACAGGCCGGACGAAGTTTTCAGCAGCAATCCGCGTGTCATCCAGTTGGCACTGAAGTTCACGTTCTAAGGATTTGTTGCAGTCTGGAACGATGGCAACCTCGCGTTAGCTTGATTGCCTGAACCATTGAAAGGGAGAGGAGCAGTTCCTCTCCCTTTTTCTTTTGGGGAAGTTAACGCAGATTGCGAGATGAACCAGAAATCCGGCTAGCAACTCGGAAGAGTGTGTTGTTTTGTATACAATGTGAAACACTGATCGGCGGTCAAATGTGGCTTGGCTTACCTGCTTTTGAGGCTCAATGACGATTCGGATTCTTCTGCTGCTGGGATTGCTGCTCTCCGCGTGTTCACGTTCTTCCGCACCACCGCGACCAGAACCACTGCCGTCCTGCTTACCTGAAACCGAGCCGGAAGGGAATCTGCGGATCGCGATCTCCTCGTTCAGCCGCGGCACCGATAAGACCCGAGTGAGGATCGTCGCATATGCCGGCACTGAACCCGCCGACTTTGCGCTACCTGTTTACTACATGAGCCGTGGGCGCTGGACCGTTGACGAGGACTATCGCGCCTACCTGCTGGACTCAGACTGTCGCGAATACAAACTACTGGATCGGCATGACGCAGCGGGAACAGATGCGCCGCCTGATGGAAAGATGAAGCTCAAGGCCGGCGCTTCATTCGAAACGACCCTGGATTTTCCATCCCTGCCTGCGAAGACGCGCAATGGAGTTCTTGTTTACGGGAGGCGAATCATTCCGTTCTTCGTGTTGCCATCGACGCCAGCGAGTTCAGTCAGTCCCGGTGCCGAGTCGAAATAAAGAATGACCTGTCGCAATCGCCACAGAGGTAGGGCCGCTTTTCGCTGAAGAGTAGCCGCAGGCGCTCCCAAAAGCGTCGTCTTCGTCTTCGCGTATCCGTCGAGCCGCAGTGTGGACACGCGCGAGATTTGTCGGTTCCCGTCCGGCGAGCCGTAGAGTCGTATGGAGCTGCCTGGCCCGTTGACGAATTGGTTGCAGGTCTGGCGAGTTCGATCGCGGGTATTTCTGCGCGTGAAGGCGGAGCAAATGAATCAGCCTTTCGCGTTGTCGACGCGCGACGCGGGTGCCTCGGCGCAAGAGGTGAGAACGCTCGATAAAGGTAGTTGCAGTTATCGCAAAGCAACTCGCGAAAGCCGATCAGTCGCAGTGCTAACGGCGCGGGCCGATATCCGCTCCGCACGCGCGAGCTCCTGCAGGATGGACATTGCATTGTTTTGTGATCCCTTCTGGCTAGGGGAAATCTACCATTTGGATCACCCGATGAAAAGAGCCATATGATACACTTCGGCAAGTCCGCCCCATGCCGCCGTGACGAGTCTTTGAGAACCATCATGAATCCGTTGGAGGTGTTGAAAATGCCGAAGAAACTTACTTTGGTAGTGATGAGTATTGTAATTGCGGCGACGGGCGCCAATCCAAGTATGTCACAGGAACATTTACCAAAGCCGCCGACAGCTAAGAAGGTAGCGAAGACAACGCGAATCCTTGGAGATACGCTCGTCGACGACTATTTCTGGCTGCGCGAGAAGTCCAACCCTGAAGTCATCTCCTATCTCGAGGCTGAGAATGCATACACCGATGCAATCATGAAGCCCACCGAGACCT